>JAACJX010000579.1 GCA_014237545.1 Ardenticatenia bacterium
AGCGGCTCGATGGGCGGAAATTTCGACTCCGGGTCCTTGGCGTCGTACTTCACCAGCCCCGCGTAGGCGCGGTCGGGAATGGGCAAAATAGAACGGGAATGTCGGTCGGGTTGATTGGTCATGTTGCGTCTCCTTGTATATTCACTGGCTCGCGGTTGAGATGATTAAAGGCTATTAACTGATTCGCCGGATACCCGGCAGGACGTAGATGCCCTCGAGGATCGGTTGTTGCGGCTGATAGAGGCGCATGATCGGGCGAAACGGCCCGTTTTGCGGCGTCGGCAGCCAGTTCGATTCCTTGTCGGCGCCGGGCGAGTCCTTTTGGAGATAGATTGTCAATGAACCGTCCGGGCCATATTGTAGCCCCGGCGTGCTGCTGCCGATGGAGTAACGGTCGATGGCGTTTTCGACCAGGTAAAAAACGTCCGCGTCGTACATGGTCAGCGACCAGAAGGCGTCCACAGGCGGCGGAGCGGCCATGTGCAGCGCATAGCGGTGGGCGCTGTCCAGCGGCCGGCCGTCGGCGTCGACGTAGACGATGCGATAGTCGGCTTCGTAGCCGTGGTTACCCCACAGCCCGGCGCGGGCGGCCACGGCGCGGGTAACGTAGGCGGTTTTGCGGTCGGGAATCCTCCAGCGCGGGTCGTCCAGCGTGCCGATCTCGAAGAAGTCATCGTTGTAGTTGAAGACGTCCAGGGTGCTTTGCCAGCCATTGACCGGCTTGGCCGCCGTCTTTATCAGCTCTTCCAGCTTTTCCTCGGCCGCCTTCTGGCCCCCCATCAGTATCTCGGCCAGGGTTGGGTCAGGTTCAATATAGGGCGACTCGGCCGCGGTCAGCCCCAGCCGCTCGCAGATGGCCAGGAACGGCGCGTCGGCCGCGGGCGGCGGGAACGCGGCCAGCCCCACGCGAAACGCTTCCCACCAGCTCAGCTCGGTCGCCGCCCGCGGGTCGGGCTGTGGAACGCCCCGCGCCGGGACCGGCGCGGGCCCGCCCAGGTAAACGCTCAGCGGCGTCAGCTTGAACTGGTCCTGCAGGGCGTGGGCCGCGGGTAGGTCGGCTGCCCCGTTGACGGCGAGGCGGCCGACGATGGCGAACAGGCTGGTGGAGGGATGGATCACGCGCATGCCGGCGGGCACAGGGCCGTCGTAGTGACGGTCCACTAGAAGGAACTGCGCTTCCTCTGTCCCTGTGGCGCGGCGGCCGACGTAGGCGAAGTTGTTGGTCCACGCGCCCACGAACTGGAGCACGTAGTAGCGATCGGCCGTGTCGGGCACGTGGAGCACCAGCGGCCCATCGCGCACGTCGCCCATCGCCATCATGTATAACGTATCGTTATTGGGCGAGACGAAATGGGCCGTGTGGTCGAGCAGCGTCCGCGCGTGGCCGAAGGTGTTATAGGGCAATGGGTCCGGCCCCAGCAGGTTCGGGCCGTTCTGAAAATTGGCGATCTCCCGCAGGTTGTAAACGAGCGGATAGCCATAGAGGTAGGCTATCACCGCCTGTTTGATCTGTTCAGAGATATGATCGGCAGTTGTATTTGGCATCTAGTTCTCCCAGACAAACGTGTAATTGAACAGTGATCCTGATTACCCTGGTCATTATGGAGATGCGGGGCCGCCCTTGTTGAAAGACAGGCGCATTTGCGCGGCCGCGTTTTCCAGCACCAGGCTATCAACTTTTACCCATCCGGAACCTTTCGTCTCAGGAAAGGGCTTGCATGGCCGCCGGTTTGACCACAAGGCTCGCTTCCAGTTCGGCCACGGCATGGCGGACTGTTTCGTACACGCTGGTCGCGCCACCGATTTCTTCAATCGTCCCGGCGCGCTCCAACAACCCGAGTTCTTCGTCATCCACCCGAGCCAGTGCCAGCCGGATGCCTTTGCCCTCCAGTTCCCGGCTCAACGTGCCCAGTATTTCCGCGCCGTCCATATCCATGAAAGTCGCCGAGCCGAGGTCCACGACGACCGCGCGCGGCTTGTGTTCCTCGATCATCGCCAGAACCGATTCCCGAAAAGGAGCGGCGTCGGCAAAGAACAGCGGCCCGGCCATGTCGACCACAAGCACTGCTTCCGATAGCTTCGCCCGCGGGTTCCGGTCCACAACGACGTAAGTATTCTCTTCCTCGTCCAGGCCCATGCGCCGCACGGGTGACTTCGACACCCCGGCGATGAGCAGCAGCAGCGACAGGGCCACGCCGATCACCACCCCGGCCAGCACGCTGATGAAGAACAGTCCTAGCCCGGCGGCGACGAAGGCGGCGAAGTCGACGCGGCTGGTGGCCCTGACCTTTCTCAGGACGGGCACCTTGACCAGCCCGATGGCCGCGTCGATGACCACCGCCCCCAGGACGGCGTTCGGCAGGTTCGTGAACAAGCCGGCCAGAAACAACACGGTCAGCAAAATGAGGCCGGCGGTGACCAGCGAGGCCATCTGCGACTTCTGCCCGGCCAGGTCGGCCACCGTCGTCTTGGACAGGCTGCCATCGACCACGTAGCCGCCCAGCAAGCTGGAGACGCCACTGGCCATGCCCTGGGCGACCATTTCCTGGCTGACGTCGATCTCATACTGGTGCAGCGCCGCCTTGTCGCGGGCGGCGGCCAGCGTCTCGCTGAAGCCGACGAAGATGACCGCCAGCGCGCCCATCAGCAACGGCGTCAGGTCGCTGAGCGCGAAGGTGGGGATGGCCACGGACGGCAAGCCAGTGGGGACCGTGCCGACGATACTCACGCCGTAGTTGGCGTTCAGCGGCAGTACTGTGGCGACCACGATCCCCAGGGCGACGGCGATGAGCGCCCGCGGCCACTTGGGGAAGTAGCGGCGCAATATCAACAGTAGAGCCAGCGCCGCCCCGCCGACGGCGAAGGTGTAGAGGTTGGTCTGCGGGAGATCCCTGATGGTTCCCACCAACACGTTCCAGTAGGAACCGTCCACTTTGGAAACGCCCAGCAGCTTGTGGGACTGGTCGATGATCAGGCCGATGCCGAAGGCGAAGATAAACCCCTCCAGTACGGCCCGGGACAGGAAATTAGACACCCAGCCCATGCGCAGCAGCCCCATCACGAAGAAGATGACCCCAGTCAGCAGGGCCAGGGCGGCCGTGTAGGCGATCCACTCGTCTGAATTGGGCGAGGCCGCCAGGCCGCCGACGACGGCAAAAGACACGGCGGCCACGGTGGCGCTCGGCCCGGTGATCAGTTGCCGCGACGTGCCGAACAAGGCGTAGCCAATGAGCGCCCCCAGCGCCGTGTACAGCCCAAACTGGGCCGGAACGCCGACAATCGAGGAGTAGGCGATGCCCTGGGGCACCAGCAATGCCCACACCGACAGTCCGGCGATCAGGTCGCCCGCTAGCCAGGCGCGGTTGTAATGAGGCAGCCACTTTAGGGCCGGGATGTAATCGGTCAGCTTGCGCCCGGTGTCTTTGTTCGCCCTGGTCATTTGTCTCACTCGAATTGGCTAGATGCAGAAGGCCCAGTTGCCCACAGCCCTGTCGAACCCGGAGCAATCGCCGGTTTCCTCTGCTTATAAAGATAGGCCGGCCGCGCCCCGCCGACAGCACCAAAATGGTGCAAATTTGGTGCAGCCAGGCCGGGGCGCTGTCCTGGCCGGCTGTTCAGGAAGATCAGGCCGGTTGCAGCGGGCGCTCACATGGCGGCCGGGAGGAGCGCGCTGCACCCAAATTGCACCTTTTTGGTTCTCCCTGGCGGCCGCGCGGCCCATTAAGATGAGAGGGTCAATACATGCATGGCAATACAAAGTGGAGGTTACTGGCGATGATTAAACGCGGACCTGTAGATGTGCTCGTATTCGCGCTGGGCGAGCCCCGTTTCGACGGGAGCATCCTGCGCGAGCTGGAAAAGCAAACATCCTCCGGGACGATCCGGGTGCTCGACGTTATGGTCTTGTACAAAACGGAAACGGGAGAATGTTTACGGGTAGACATGGAAGATCTGGCGGCCGATGATCTGGCCGCGCTCACGGCCACCGGATTCGAGACTCTGGATCTCTTCGACTCCGAGGATGCCGACACGCTGTGGGAAGGTATGTTGCCGGACACGGCCGTGATCGCTCTGGCGATCGAACATGCCTGGGCGGTCGACTTCGTCAACGTCCTCGAGGACGCGGGGATCGAAGTGGCCCTCAATTTCCGCGTCCCGGCGATCGTCATCGACGAGGCGCTGGCCGCGCTCGATGCCTAGAGTTATCCAGACTACTACTGAAGGAGACATAGAAATGCCAGGATTAATGCGAGGGATGGCCCGGACCGCGGCCGTGGTCGGCACGGCCACGGCCACCCGCAATGCCGTGAACCGCCGGCAAGCCGAAAAGAACGTCGCCGCATATAACAACGCGATGGCCCAGGCCGCGCCGCCGCCGCAACAGGTGCAATACGTCGAGGC
>JAACJX010000239.1 GCA_014237545.1 Ardenticatenia bacterium
TTCAACGTGATTCGTGGTCATAGGGATGTGGAAACTTCCATAATTTGCGATCATTCAAAATAAAAAAGGTGAAAGATCTCTCTTTCACCTGATATTTTCCTATATTTTTTGCGAGAGACCATTTAAGGATGGCCGCCCTTGGAATCGCCTAGCGTTGCTCAAACGCGCGCTTGGCGCGGAGGCGGGTCGCCTTGCCGGTGCGGTTGCGCAGGAAATAGAGGCGAGCGCGGCGAACGTGGCCCTGGCTGTGAATCTCGATCTTCTCGATGCGCGGCGAGTTCACCAGGAANGTACGCTCCACACCGATACCATTNGAGGCGATACGACGCACAGTGAAGTTGGCGTTGTTGCCCGTGTTGCGCACGCGAATGACCGTGCCGCGCACCATTTGGACGCGCTCGTTCTTGTCGCCGACGTTAATGCGCACGTAGACAGTCACGCTGTCGCCAACATTCACCGCCGGCAGGTCGGAGTTAATTTCCTTATCAAAAGCTTTCAGCAGTAAGTCAGACATGATCGTTCTCCAAAAACCGGAAAAAACAACGTTCCTGCCGGAACGTCGTCTCTACACACCGGATAACCCGGGTATTATTAGTCGCGTAAAATGAAGCCCAACAGGGTGGGCCGACTCCTGACTATACCACGCTCAATTTAGTTTGGCAATGCCATTTTTCCGTGAAACGGGGGCGGCCGGGCAAAAAGCTGGCCCGGCGTCTCGCTGGATGCTACTTAGCCCGTCAGGGCCCGGCGAACGTGAGAGACCCAGTCGGCCAGTTCGCCGGCCAGCAAACCGGCATCTCCCCAATATGCGCGCGCCATCTCGCCCGCCGCGCCGTGCATATACGCGCCCAGCACGGCCGCGTCATAAGGCGCCATCCCCTGCGCCAGCAAAGCGACAATGACCCCGGCCAATACGTCCCCGCTGCCGCCGACGGCCAGGACAGGGTTGGCGAAGGGCAGCAAGGTCGCCCGGCCGTCTGGAGCGGCGATCACGGTGTACGCGCCCTTGAGAACGACTACGTGCCCCCATTCGCCCGCCTGCCCCCGCGCCAGANCCNCCCGGTCCNCGTCGCGAATGGCGTTGAGCGACCGGCCGACGAGACGGGCCATTTCTCCGGGGTGGGGCGTCAGGACGGAATTCAGCGGCAGCCGCCGTGGCCAGTCAGGCAACGAGGCCAGAGTGTTCAGGCCATCAGCGTCCACCACGAGCGGCGGGCGCGGGCCATCGCCCGTCCCGCTCAGCCCATCCAGCAGCGCGTTTACGAATGATGTGGCGTCGCCCAGTCCCGGCCCAATGAGCAATGCCCCGTAGTCGCCCAGAGAGGCCAGCAGTAAATTGGCCGTGGAAACGCCCAGCGCGTCGGTGTCGGTCACGGCCGGATAGGTGGCCTCGGGGAATTGGCCGGCCANCGCGGGACGCAGCCGTTGCGGCACGGCCAGCGTCACCAGTCCCACGCCGCCGCGAAAAGCCCCCCGCGCGGCCAGCGCCGGCGCGCCCCAGTAGCGGATGCTGCCCGCGGCGATGAGGGCCGTGCCGAAGGTGCCCTTGTGGCCGTCGGCCGGGCGCNTAGGCATCAGGCGGCGGGCCAAGGACGCTGTCGCCAGCTCGAGGGGCACGGCGGCAACGGCGGNCAATTGCGGATCGATGCCGATGTCGGCCACGACCAGTTCACCACNGGCAGCCGCCCCGGGGAACTTGAAATGGCCGCGCTTGGGGCCGGCAAAAGTGACCGTCAGATCAGCGTCAATCGCCAGTGGATCCAGTTCACCGGTGTCGCAGTTCAGCCCGCTGGGGCAATCGACGGCGACGACGACCGGACGCGCCGGCGGGTCGCCGCCCGGTGGTTCTTCTTCCGGGGTGACCGGCGGCGCGGCCACGCTGACCAGGTCTTCACCCTCGGCGCTCTCTTCCCGCCGCTCGGCCAGCGCGGCGGCGATCTGTTCCATCAGGTTCGCCAGCGGGCCGGCGATCGGCCGGGAAGCGCCGGTGCC
The DNA here is from genome assembly GCA_014237545.1 of Ardenticatenia bacterium. Classification (GTDB taxonomy): domain Bacteria; phylum Chloroflexota; class Anaerolineae; order Promineifilales; family Promineifilaceae; genus Promineifilum. The sequence continues at coordinate 1,993 of JAACJX010000239.1, forward strand.
CAACAGGGCATCGACGACGATATCGGTGATCCGTAACCGGTGACGCAAGACGCGGTAGCGCTGGTCGAAGTCGGCCAGCAAGACTTCCAGGGCCATCTCTTCGACGCGGGCCAGATTGTCGTCTTCCACGACGTCGCGGGGCTTGAAGAGGTAAAAAGCCACCGTCGCGCCCGCCTCGGCCAGATAGCGACCGGCAACCAGCCCATCGCCGCCGTTGTTCCCCGGCCCCACGAGGACGAGCACCTGCCGCCCCTCCACGTCATGGCGCTGCTGGATCGCCTCGGCCACGCGCCGGCCGGCGATCTCCATCATGTCGCTATAGGAGTGACCGGCGGCATCGGCCGCTTTTTCGGCGGCACCCATCTCGGCTACGCTGAATATTTTTATGGTCATAGGGGTAAATTTCCCGTGCGGTGAATGTGTACCCCCGGCAGGGCTCGAACCTGCAACATTCGGCTTAGAAGGCCGACGCTCTGTCCAATTGAGCTACGGGGGCAGATGACGCCTGGTATGGGGTTAATTCTAAAGGGATGCGTGGGGTCCGTCAACGGCTCTCATGAGTCGGCGGCGGGGCGCGGCCGTCGTACTCACCCGCCCGCGGCCGGGGGGAACAAGCTTACCCGGTCGCCGTCGCGCAAAACCGTATCACTCTCGACGGCAACATCATTGACGGCCGCGGCGCTGACCACCCCATCGGGGATGCCCAGTTTAGCGCCCAGNGCAGCCACGGTGGCACCAACAGGCAAGGCGACGGCAAAGGGGTTGGGATTGGAAGCGGCCAACNCNGGCGGACGGTAGCGGCGCAGCGAGCCGTAGAGGCGAACTTCGACGTTCATGCGGGCNGGNGAGTCGCGAGATCACTCCTCGTCGAACAAAGGCCGGATGCCGTTGTANATCTGTGACCCGCCGAACGTCTTGGTGATCAGTTCCGGNGTGCGCTGGATGCGCTCGGCCAATTCGGCGGCCGTCATCGGTTCGTTGCCATTCGCCAGCAATACACTGAACACGGCATCGACCACCGAGCCCTGGGTCGATAATTCGTCGTCGTGGCGGCTAAAGTAGTTGCGCACCAGATACTGGAAGGCATCCACCTGGCGCACCTCGCCCGTCTTCGAGTCCACGAGGTCGATGCGTTCCGCGGGCAATTCGGGCCCCAGCTCGCTGCCGATGTTCAGGCGCGACAGTATATACGTGCGCAGATCCAGATGGCCTTCATCCCACCAGCTGTAGTCGATATAAAACTTTGTGTCGGCCGTCACAAGACGTAGATTGGACTTCTTGATCGTGGGCCGCGGATTAGTAGACAAAGACTCTATCTCCTCGTCGGATAAACGTTCTAGGCTGCTCGTTCGTATTGCCAGTAGTGATCGCCAACGGCTTTGAACGCGGAATTGCGGATAAGTTCGGCGAANATCGGCCCCGGCGGCACGCGCCGCAGCATGTTGACGGCGCTGTAGAGCGTCTTCGCATGCACTGAATTCTGCGGGGTCAGGCTGGCCAGNGAGGGGAAGACCTCGCCCAACAAAGAGGCCAGCGTCATTTGCATGGAAGCNGCCCGGCGGGCGTGGGCATCGATCGCCGTCACGACGTCGGTGCCGACGATGAGCAGGTCGTCGTAGCCGCACGGAACGGCGCGACGGATCAACTCAAACTGGATGNGATTGTCCTTGACAACGGCCAGGCGCACCCACTCGCGCTGCGGCCGCCGCCGGTCATAGCCGAGCATGATCACGCCCGGCTCCGGCCCCGGCGACAGGTGGATGAACCCGCCGACCGGGATCTGGTTTTCCTTGTACCAGTTGCCCAGCCCGTAAACATAGCGCCCCTCGCTGACAACCCATCCGGCGATCTCCTGGTTGGTCTGATCGTCCACGAAGATCACGCGCTGGCGAGGTGAGCGGTCGGGATTAAACAAGGCGCGCGTCTTCGAGCTCAGCGGTACTGTCCCGGCCCAGCGGTGAGGATAGGAAAGGGCAAACACGACCGGCCCGGCGGTTGCCTCGGCCGGTAGATCAGACCACTCGTCGTCGAGTTCCTGTTCTAGCGTCAATTGCTGGGGGGTTAGCAGGGCACGATCATACGGAATCGGCTTGTACTCCAGCCGTTCCGGCACATTTTGGACGCCTTCCGGCTCCATACGCCGCAGGAACCAGGTAGGCGGGTCCTTCGGCGATACCTGATCGAACCGCCCGTCTTTCAGCATGTGAGCCGTCAGCGAAAATTCCTGCACCTGGGGGTCGATGCCGGGATCGAGCTCCAATTGGGGCAGGATTTCGGCCATTGTCAGCGGGCNGCCGTTGGCTACCTCGAGAATGGCTTCCGTCAGGTGCAGATGGCCGATGTTAACGTCGGCCATCAGTGACTTGACGAACCATTGATCGGCAATGTTGATGAAATCCTCGCGTCCGGCCAGCGACTTCTCAATCTTGGCCGCCACGGCCGGGCCATACGCCTGGCGAATCTGTTCGGCGTCGCCGGCCATCTGCTCGGTCAGCTCAGCGCCGTTCGTCACATTGAGGACATGGTCTTGCTTGTAATCGGCCGCGAACTCGCGGGACTTGCCCTTAATCTCGACCGCGATGACGTTAAACTCGCCATACTCCGGGTTGTAGCCGGAGCGAATGCCGGTCACCTTGCCCTGCGCCAGTTTGAGGGCNGGGAAGATCAACTCATCGCCGACGGCATACACTTTCTGCGGTTGGTACACGGTGCGGCCGGACATCACACGGCGCAACTCATTCGCCTGTTCCCGGACGCGATGTTTGATTACTAGTTCGGCCAGCGCGGCCACTGTTTGAGGTTTTTCCGTTTCGAGCAGGTAGTTGTAGATTTGCTCTAGGTCAGAGTCGGAGAGGGAAAACTTCGATTCCCAGTACTCCGCTGTCTGTATTTGAGTCTGATTCACCGCAAGCTCCTGTTGCCGGTTAGGTTGTGGAGTAGAATTTAGCCGATGTATTGTATCAAGCCCACCCCCGCTTGCCAATCTTATGGAAAGGCCTGCTGCGTCCACAGCGCGGGGTCAACGGTAACGTTCATGACCCGCAAGTCCCAATGCAGGTGCGGGCCGCTGGACAACCCCGTCGAGCCGACGCGGCCGATGTGGTCGCCGGCCGCCACCGCCTGCCCCGGCTCGACCAGCGCCTCCAGCAGATGGTAATAGCCGGTCATAACGCCCAGGCCGTGATCGATGATCAGCACCCCGCCGCGCAGCTCCAGCGTGTCACTGAAGACCACGACCCCGTCAGCCGGAGCCAGAACGGTTGTGCCCTGGGCGGCGGCGTAGTCGATACCCGTGTGATAGATNTCGATCGGCCCGCCGTTGTAGGAACGGCGGCCGCCATANGGGGCGGAGACGACCGTTGTAGTCAGCGGCACCTGGAATAAACCATCCCATCGTTGCTCTTCGCTGAAATCGGCGTAGATACCCTTCAGGAATTCATCCTCGGTGGCGCGNANGTTGGGATCGAGCAAGCCGTCCAGCGCCTCGCCGACCTCGATGTACTGCGTGTCGTACACCGCTTCCGTTAACGGCACCCGGGCCCGAATGGGGGCCCAGAGACCGAGTTCATCGCCGCCGGTCAGCTCCAGATCATAAATACCCGGCTCGGTGAAAGCGTCGATGCCCACCAGCGCGACGTAGCCATCGTCGTGGGGCGCGAACTGAAGCGGCAGCTCGCCAAACCGGCCAGCGGGCTTGCCATCCTGGATATTGCGAACGTAAACCGACAGCGTCGCGCCCTGAGTCACCGTCAAAGGCGTGAGGCGCACATCGACCCAACCTTGGGGCAGATAGCGGTAGGAGTTGGTCTCATCTGGTATCCGCAAGCGCTGGCCAGGGAATACCACAGCATCGGCGGCCAGCCCGTTGGCCTCGGCCAGCGNGGCGGGCGACAGGCCAAGGCGGGCGGCGATCATCAGCAGNGTCTCGCCNGACTCAACGAGGTAAGGNCGGCCAGTCACCGGCCGGNCCGCCGCCGACCCTGTGCGGCTGATCACTGGCACGGTCTGGCCCACCACCAGCGGCGGCTCGGAGGTGATGAGCCGGTTCGTGGCGATGACGTCATCGATAGTCGTGTTAAACGCGGCGGCAATACCGGCCAGCGAATCACCGGGGGCGACGGTATAAACCGTAGCAATGGCCTCGCCCGTGCCGCCGGGAATGATCAGCTCCTGACCCAGGGCGAGCACGTCGCCGTTGGCCAAATTGTTGATCGCCAGAATATCTTCAACCGTCACGCCGTAATTCGTGGCGATGATGGTCAGGTTTTCGCCTTCCTGAACCACGTGCACGCGGGGGATGGGCGGCGCATTGGGATCGGCCGTGGGGCCGGGCGTTCCCGGCGCGGCCAGCGTCGGGGTCGGCAGCAGCGCCGGGTTCGTGGGAGATGGAATAGGTTCGGCCGTCTGGGCCATCAACCGGATGGGCTCCGCCAGCNCTCCCACTCCCAAAAGAATGAAGACAAACGGTAAGAGATATCGCCGGTAATTCATAGGACAATCTCTTTATTCTGCCAAATGACGCGCCGCCTGCCAATTAAGACTCACTTAGGGGTAATGGGGCGTCTGGTGGAGCGAGGAGTGGGCCGGCCACATGGCACGAAAACAGGTCNATTGAGACCGTATCTGAGTCAAGAAGAGCGCATCCGGCGAAGCTGGTCATAAATGTCCTGCGCNTGGGAATAATGAAAGCGATGCGGTCGCTCCCAGAACTCCTCGAGCTGGCGGTTGCCCGTCTGCCGCTCGTAGACGTAGGCCTGGAGATACGTATCGAGCTTGTCGGCATCATGGACGAGCCGGGCCTCGCCGCTCTCATTGCGGCGCAGCTCATCCCACCAGGCCAACCAGCGGGCGGACACCGGCGCGTCGCNGACAATCTGCTCCATCGCCTGCANCTCGGCCGCTGACTTCGCTCCCTCCGGTAGGAAGCGCCAGGCGGGCGTGGGGATGTCGGTTGTCAGCCCCTCCGGCAGGTCATGGAGCGCGGCCATCGCCAGCACNGCCGCCAGGTCCAGCGACTCGGCCACGCTCTCGGCCAGCAAGAGCGCGGCAAAGATCACGCCATAACTGTGCGCGGCCACGTTCTCCGGCGCGGGCACGCCCCGCTGCCCCCAACCGGTACGGGCCGTGCGCTTCAACTGGTTGCCATGCAATAAAAGAGCCAACAGCGAGTCCGAATTCATCCTCATCACCACCCATCCCAGAATCGTTAAATTGCCTTTCATTTAAGCAACCAAACAGCGATTCCAGTGTTCCTTAATCTAGATAGTAACATGATGGTATCCATAATCGCTACTGTCAAGAATGAGGGCGAGGCGCTGCGACCGCTTCTCGACTCGATCATTGACCAGACTCAACAACCTGACGAAGTCGTCATTTGCGATGGCGGCTCGACGGATAGCACCCTGAGCCTTCTGGATGAGTATCGCCAGTGGTTGCCGCTGCGCGTGNTCGTCGCGCCTGGGGCGAATATCAGCCAGGGACGCAACCGGGCGATTGAAGCCGCCACNGGAGATATTATCGCTTCCACTGATGCCGGCGTCGTCCTCTCGCCCACCTGGCTNGAGNCNCTCACCGCGCCTTTTGCCGACGAGTCNGTCCAGGTCGTCAGCNGCTGGTTCGAGGCCGACCCCTACACCGACTTCGAGGTCGTGATGGGCGCCACAGTCCTGCCNTCGGTCGANGACGTGGACCCGGACACTTTCCTGCCCTCCAGNCGGTCGGTNGCCTTTCGCAAGGNNGCNTGGGCNGCGGTCGGNGGCTACCCCGAATGGCTGGAGCACAGCGANGACCTGGTNTTCGACANGGCCCTGCGCGACCGGTTCGGGCCGTTCGCCTTTGCNCCCGANGCNGTNGCCTATTTNCGGCCGCGCTCCANCNTNNGNTCCTACTACCGGCAATACTTCGCCTATGCCCGCGGCGATGGCAAAGCCAACCTGTGGCCCAAACGCCACCTCGTTCGCTATGTCACCTACATGCTGGCCCTGCCGCTGCTGTTGCGCATGATCTGGCGCGAAAAGTGGGCCGGCTGGGCGCTGCTGGGCTTGGGGATAGGGGCTTACTCGCGGCGGCCGGCCGAGCGCCTGTGGGACAACACCTGGGGCTGGCGGCCGCCGGCCCGTGCCCGCGCCTTCGCCCTCATCCCCATCATTCGCCTCGTGGGTGACGTCGCCAAGATGCTGGGCTATCCCGTGGGCATGTGGTGGCGGCTGCGCAACCGCGCCTGATCGACAACCGGCCGTCCAATCGAACGCCCCGCGCGGCGCATGTGCCCTGAATAGCACCCTCTCCCGCAACCCGCGGGAAGCCCGTGGATCTTCTTAACCGCCAGTGAGCAGGTTTGCCCGCGCCCCCGGCCGTTGCTATGATGCGAGGAACCAATCATGATTATCGAACGCAAACCACCTCGCTATCCGCGCCGCGGCCCCTCCTGCCTGCTCGTCCTCTTTGTGACGTTCGGCATCGCGGTCAGCCTCTACATTATCCAGAACGCGGAAGAGGTTCGCGTGGCCATCATGCCCACCGAGACTTCGGAGCCGACGCGCTCGGCCACCGAACTGGCCGTGCTGGCGGAGTTGAGCCGCAATGACGGCGCCAACACCGAGGCCATCGGCTTCTATGACAAGGCGGTGGAACTGGACCCCACCAACGTCGAGTTCTACATCCGCGCCATCGACCTGCTTGTGCGCGAGAACCAGTCCGAGCGCGCCGTCGAACGGGCCGAGCAAGCCACGATCCTCGACCCGGAAAATGCCGCCGTGTGGACCGCAGCCGCGGCCGCATATCTGGCCGAGGGCAGCCGCCTCAACGACTTGGGCGACCAGAACGCGGCCAACCTGCAATACGCCAATGCGGCCCAGGCGGCGCGCAAGGCGATCACCATCGACCCCAACAACGCCACCGCCCTGGCCTATGCCGCCGGCGGGACGATTCTGCAGGGCGACCCGGAGAAGTACGAACAGGCGCAGGTCTTCGCCGACGATGCCGTGCGCCTGGAACCGGACAACCCTATCGCCCGCTACTACATGGCCACCGTCTTCACCTATCAGGGTCGCTANGCTGAAGCGATGGAGCAATACCAGCGCGGCATTGAGGCCGATCCCAATGATCCCAATCTCCACATCGGCCTGGCCTACAACTACTACGGCACGGGCAGCATCCCCGACGCGCTACTGAGCTTCGAGGACGCCATCAGTGTGGACCCCGACAATGCCGAGGCGTTCGACGGCCGCGCCTACATGTATCTGCAACTGGGCGACGATTCGCTGGCCGAGCAGAACGCGCTCGAGGCGACGCGGCTGAACCCCAACATGGCCCGCGCCCAGGGTCGCCTGGGCGAGGCTTTCTTCCGGCAAAACAACTACGCCGAGGCGATTGAGGCGCTGGAGAAAGCGGTCGGCATGTACGGCCGCGCCACCGATCTCAATGCCCGGTTCTTCAACATGCTGGGCCAGGCCTACATTCGCGACGATCTGAACAACTGCTCGCTGGCGACTCCGATGTTCGAACAGGTGCTGAACGCCACCGCAAACGAGCTGATTCTCGCCGCAGCCAACGAGGGCCTCGTCGAATGCCGGCGCGCCTCGCTGGGAACAGCTCCTTAACCGCGATGGCCAAGACGCGGCGACCATTTCTGTTTGCTTCGCCGCGTCTTTGCGCTATATTCGTTGCATCCGGTCCACTTCTAGCACTCCCCAGATCGGACTGCTAAATTCCTCTTGACATCTTTGAACACGGTTGNTACAATGCTAGCGTGTTTAGCACTCGTACTGCGCGAGTGCTAAAATTTGAAAACTCCCATCGTATTAGAACCTGACAATCTATATCGTTTGGTTGAAAAGGAGATAGTGTAACATGGCTATGAATCTCAAGCCGCTTGGCGACCGCCTGGTCGTCGAACCCCGCGAGCGCGAATCCACGACCGCTTCNGGTCTCGTTTTGCCGGAAACCGCCAAAGAAAAGCCNCANGAAGGCGAAGTGATCGCCGTTGGCCCCGGCCGTCGCGATGACGACGGCAAGCGCATCGAGATGGACGTGAAGGTCGGCGACATCGTGCTCTACGCCAAGTATGGCGGCACGGAAGTCAAGATCGANGACAAGAAAGTGCTAATCCTCAAGGAATCTGACGTTCTGGCGATCGTCGGCTAAGAACTCATTAACGGAGATAAGAATAACATGTCGAAGCAACTCGTATTCTCTGAAGACGCTCGCCGCAAGCTGAAGCGCGGCATTGACACGGTCGCCACGGCCGTATCCACCACCCTCGGCCCCAAGGGCCGCAACGTCGCCATCGACAAGAAGTTCGGCGCGCCGACCATCACCCACGATGGCGTCACCGTCGCCAAGGAAATTGAACTGGAAGACCCGTATGAGAACATGGGCGCCCAGCTCTTCAAGGAAGCGGCGATCAAAACCAACGACATCGCCGGCGACGGCACCACCACCGCCACCGTCCTGGCCCAGCACATGGTCCACGAGGGCCTGAAGAACGTAGCCGCGGGCGCGAACCCGATGCTCCTGAAGCAGGGCATCGAAATCGGTACCCAGGCGCTGGCCAACAAGATCCGCAACATGGCCATCTCCATCGACAGCTTTGATGAGATCGCCTCGGTGGCCTCCATTTCGGCCCAGGACCCGGAGATCGGCAAGCTGATCGCCACGGTCATGGACAAGGTCGGCAAGGATGGCGTCATCACCGTCGAAGAGTCCAAGCTGCTGGAGTTTGAGACCGAGTACGTCGAAGGTATGCAGTTCGACCGCGGCTACATCAGCCCCTACTTCGTGACCGACGCCGAGCACATGGAAGCGGTCATCGAGGATGCCTACATTCTCATCCACGACAAGAAGATCAGCTCTGCTCAGGACATCATGCCCGTGCTGGAGAAGCTGGTGCAGATCGGCCGCAAGAACCTGGTCATCATCGCCGAAGACGTCGACGGCGAGGCGCTGGCCACCCTGATCCTCAACAAGCTGCGCGGCATGATCAATGCCCTGGCCATCAAGGCCCCGGGCTTCGGCGACCGCCGCAAGGCCATGCTGCAGGACATCGCCACTCTGACCGGCGGTCAGGTCATCACCGAGGAAGTCGGCCGCAAGCTGGATAGCGTCCAGATCACCGATCTGGGTCGCGCCGGCAAGGTCGTNAGCACCAAGGACGACACCACCGTTGTCGATGGTCAGGGTGACGAGGCGGCCATCAACGGTCGCGTGGAGCAGATCAAGGTCGAGATCAACAACAGCACCTCCGACTATGACAAGGAGAAGCTGCAGGAGCGCCTGGCGAAGCTGGCCGGCGGCGTAGCTGTCATCCGCGTCGGCGCGGCGACCGAGGTCGAGCTGAAAGAGAAGAAGCACCGCGTCGAGGACGCCCTGAGCGCAACCCGCGCGGCCGTGGAAGAGGGCATCGTGCCCGGCGGCGGCGTGGCCCTGCTCAACGCCCTCCCGGCGCTCGACGATGTCAAGACCCCGGCGGGCGACATCACCACCGGCGTCAACATCCTGCGCGTGGCCCTCGAAGCCCCGATGCGCAAGATCGCCGAGAACGCCGGCATGAACGGCGACGTCATCATCCAGAACGTCCGCCGCATGCAGGACGAGAAGGGCGACGCGCAGTTGGGCTACAACGTCATGACCGGCGAGTACCTGAACATGGTTAAGGCCGGCATCATCGATCCGGCCAAGGTGACCCGCGGCGCGCTGGAGAACGCGGCCAGCATCGCGGCCATGATCCTGACGACCGAAGCGCTGATTACCGACATGCCCGAAGACAAGAAGGCCCCGGCCATGCCCGGCGGCGGCATGGGTATGGGGGATATGGACTTCTAGGAAGTGACGAATGACGAGCGACGAGTGACGAGTTAAGAATGCTCATCACCAACCAATCGTTTGATGATTAGACGAAAGCCCCCTCTCACGAGGGGGCTTTTTGTTATTCAGGCCAACTTATCGTCTGTTCCGCGCCGCCGTCGCCGATGATTAAGTCGTGGCGGGCGGCCGAGGCCGTGCTGGNCTAGCCCACTATTCCCGCTGCTCACCCGGCCGCAAAACCATGACCAGACCCAGGACAGCCAAAAACGCGCCCGCCAGACGGACATGATCGCCCAAAATGTGGGTCATCACTAAAGGCAGCCGCCCGAACAAGTTAAGACTGAAAAGGAGAGGAACCAGNGCAAACGGCAGTCCCAGCAGCAAAAGGAGCAAACCGGCCGGCCGCGCGGGTGTTGATGTTCTTAGCGATACCCAGGCCACCGCCACAAGGAAAACGGCAACCACCAACGCGCCCATGCTGAGCGACCCCAGGATAACAGCAGGGTGAAGCGAAAAAGTACTGCGCGCGTAGAGTTGCAGCCGATAAAGCGCAAAATCGACCAGTCCGGCGACGACCATTGCCAAAAGCCCTATAAGCACAGGTAACAGGGTGATTCGCCGAGCTTCTTGTTCGTTCATATCATCTTATTTGGGGTAAAGGATTTATAGTGCTTTCCTCGGCAAAACAGGAGCGCTTCGAGTTGAGTCGCTCAATTTGTGCTTAAGAATCACGGGGCCATTTTGCATACCGCCCACATCCGGAGCGGTGTAGACCGACGGGCACTTGGGCCTGATANGGATAGCCATTCCTGACAATTCCGCCGGGCTAATTGTCTTACCATCAGCCACAAAAAATCACCATTTGCAGATGACGGCAAATAGCTGCTCATATGATGTTCGTCACTTGTAATCTATTAAGGTCATGACCTATCNTGTTGATAGTTAAGTATAGCAACCATTAAGCTGTCAGGGACCCATAAACTATGACAAACAGAAATGGTGTGCAATTAGTCATTCGTTGGCTTCCGGGCTACCTGTTGTCGCTCTTGCTTTGCGGACTAATCAGCTGCGCGACGACGGCGCGTCAAGAGGTTGACGTGGCAACAGCGCCGGCCGCGACAACTACGGCCACCCGCATAGCGCCTCCGCGCACGCCCTCGCCGCCGGCCGAAACGCCCCCGGGTTCTAAAGTCTCCCCGCTTCAGCTAGAGCCAACGGCAACGTTCACAATCGCGCCGCCAACGCTGATACCGACTGCTATGCCCATCCCCACCTCCAGCGTTGTGCCCGGCTGGCTCACCTACGAAAACGAGTTCTTGGGCTACAGCTTCAGCTATCCACCAGAGGCGACGATTGGCCACCACGGTACTACCGAAGAGCCGCCGGAGAATATTACGACGCGCCTGGAGTACCTGGCATGGGAGGAAACGGTAACCCCCAACAATCTCTGCGTAGGGGTGGGCTATAAGACAGGTTTCGTAACCGTGGGACCAGCCGACGAACCGCTCGCCGGCTACGCCTCGCCTTGCGGCATCACCGGCATCGGCGATTACACCATCGAAGAGTGGGAAGAGGTTGTCACGATCAACGGGAAGTCGTATACGGCCAACGCCATGAGGCTATATACGTGGCAGACTGACCAGTTGGAACACGAGTACTATCTACTCCGCGACTTCAACAACGACCTGAATATTGATTTTGGACTCTCCATGCGGGGTGCGCCCAATAGTGCGCGGCCGGACTTGACCGAGGCGGAATTCAACCTGATTCTCGAGACGTTACTGCAAATCCTGGCCTCGTTTCGCTTCTAGGAAGCCGGTCACCCTGGCCCACACCCCCTCGGCCGTCAACCCGTTCGTATCCACCACCAAATCCGCGTGCGCCCGCGCATGCGCCAGCCGCGCTCGCTGCATCTCCAAGTACTCCGGTCCGGCGTCGTCTTTCGGCCGCCGCCGCCGGTAGGCTTCATGCGACACATCCAGATAGATGAGCACGTCAGGGTCGACCAGCCTCAGCCACATATCCTTGACGTAGGAGTGTTCCTGTGCCGGGTGGCGGGCGTCGTACCCGGCCGCCTTCAGCGCCGCCACCAACGTGCTCTTGCCGCTGGCGCACGGACCGACGACGGCGACGCAAAGCGGTCGGTCGACCGACGGACGACGGACGACGGACGACGGACGGCTTTCTATCGCTGTTGGCGATCCGTGGTCCGTGGTCTGTCGTCTTTGGTCAGTTGTCTGTTCTGAACTCGTCATTCGTCACTCGTCACTCGTCACTGCAACGTCAGCCGGCCACTCTGCCGCCGCACGTCGTCCCCCTCCCGGCTTTCCCGTACCGAGATGGTAATGACACTGATATCATCTTTGGGCCGGCCGTTGTCCATGGCCATGGCCNCCTCGAGCAGGTGGTCGCAGATGGCCGCCGCGTCGCACTGCCCGGCGGCTACCATCTCCTGGAAGGCGGCGAACGGGTCATAGCTGCGCCCCTTGCCGCTCAGGCTGCCGGCATGGCGCAGGCCGTCGGTAAAGGCGACGACGATCGTGCCGACCTCGATGGGGATCTCGGTGATGACCGGCTTCGTGTTGCGATGAACCCCGACCGCCTTTGACTCTGCATCCAGCAGGTGGAAGCCCTCGGCCGCCGTCCGCACCAGCACCGGCGCTTCGTTATTACGGCTGATCACGATCGTGCGNGTGTGGGTGTCGACGGACAGGATGTTGAGCGTGGCCGATACCTTGCCGCCGCGAAACGTGAACAGGTAATCGTGGGCAGCGCGGGCGGCGGCGCCATCGCGCACGCCCTCGCCCAGCAGTTGCACCGCCTTGCGAGCGACGACGTTGCTGATCGCCTTGGCGCTGCGGCCGCTCGTCTGCCCGTCGACCAGTACCATCGACAGCCCGCCATGCGGCCGCTCGATCATTTCCNGCGTGTCACCGCTCTCTCGCGACGCCCATTTCGAAATTTTTGCGACTGCGAATTGAACTTCCATAATTCAAGTTATTAGTGACGAGTGACGAGTAACGAGTTCAGAGGGTATCGGCAAGGTCACAAATGCGCCATAAGTAACGGCAAATTTTATCCTTGCGTCCTGGCGGCTTTGCGGTGACATCTTTTCTTAACTCGTCACTCGTCACTCGTAACTCGTCACTGCTTGAGTCTCCAATCCAGCGCCGTGTGCCGGTTGGCCGTCGGGTTGGTGCGCACGGCGATCTGGATGGCGCGGCGCGTGCCGACCAGGATGGCCAGCTTGCGGGCGCGGGTCACGGCCGTGTAGAGCAGGTTGCGCTGCAACATCATGTAGTGCTGCACCACCATCGGGATGACCACGCACGGGTATTCCGACCCCTGCGACTTGTGGACGCTGACGGCGAAGGCGTGGATCAACTCGTCCGCTTCCAGAAAGCTATAGACC
>JAACJX010000003.1 GCA_014237545.1 Ardenticatenia bacterium
AACGGGGCACGTCTTCGAGTACAGGGGATCGGCCATACGGAGTTTGTCGATGGAAGAGCGTATGACCATCTGCAATATGAGCATCGAAGGCGGCGCGCGCGCCGGTTTGGTCGCGCCGGACGAGACGACATTTGCCTACATCCATGGCAAGCCCTTCGCGCCACAGGGAGCGGCATGGGACGCGGCTGTGGCTGCCTGGCGCGAGTTGCCCAGCGATGAGGGCGCTATTTATGATAAGTCGGTCGACATTGACGCGGCCGCACTCGAACCGATGATCACCTATGGCACAAATCCCGGTATGGGAATTCCTATCTCGGCCGCCGTTCCCAACCCCGAGGATATTAGGGACCTCACCCAGCGATTGACCCTGCAGCGGTCGCTCGAATACATGGGGCTTGAGCCGGGTCGTCCCCTGTTGGGGCATCCGGTGAACGTCGTCTTTATCGGCAGCTGCACCAACTCCCGGATCAGTGACTTGCGCCAGGCAGCCCGGTTCATGGACGGGCGTACGGTTAAGGAAGGCGTGCGGGTAATGGTCGTCCCCGGTTCGCAAAACGTAAAGCGGCAGGCTGAAGCTGAAGGGCTGGACCGCATCTTCAAGGCTGCTGGCGCGGAATGGCGCGAAGCGGGTTGCAGTATGTGCATCGCCATGAACGGCGACCAGCTATCCCCCGGCCAGTACGCCGTCAGCACCAGCAACCGCAACTTTGAAGGCCGGCAGGGCAAGGGCGGCCGCACCTTCCTGGCCAGCCCTCTAACCGCCGCGGCCACGGCCGTGACAGGTGTGATCACCGATGCCCGCGAGTTCATCTAGTCACGGTAGTTGTCCGCAACCTTGCACGAATTTAATGCCATCCAGGACTCTTTATGGAACCATTTACAAAACTAAAGGCCCAGGTAGTCGCCATTCCGGCCGACCATATTGACACCGACCAAATCATCCCGGCCCGTTTCCTGAAAACGATCAGCAAGGCCGGTTTGGGAAAAAACTTGTTCGCTGACTGGCGATATGAAAGCAGCGGCGAGCCAATCCCCACATTTCCCCTCAACCAGCCACACAACCAGGGCGCGCGCATCTTGCTAGCGGGAGACAATTTCGGCTGCGGGTCGAGCCGCGAGCATGCGCCGTGGGCGCTGACTGATTTTGGCTTTCGGGCCGTCATCAGCACGTCATTTGCCGATATCTTCCGCAACAACGCTCTGAAAAATGGGTTATTACCAGTTGTCGTTGATGACGAGACGCACCAGCAGCTGTTGAGTCTGGCGGCCGAAGAGCCGGAGTTGGTGCTATCCATCGACCTGGATACCCAATCGTTGATCCTGCCCGATGGTCGCCGCGTCCAATTCCCAATCGATGCGTTCAACAAAATTTGCTTGCTAGAGGGGTTAGACCAATTAGGATACCTCTTGAAACACGCGCCGGAAATCGAGGCATACGAATCAAGTCGACCCGCGCGAGTGAATACCCACGCCCACCCCCTGACATGACACGCATATACCTGTACGACACCACGTTGAGAGACGGAACCCAGCGCGAAGGAATATCCCTCTCGCTGGACGACAAGTTGAAAATCACCACTCGGCTCGACGCGTTTGGGATGGATTACATCGAAGGCGGCTGGCCGGGATCGAATCCAAAGGACGTCGAATTCTTTCGCCGCGCCCCCGCGCTAGGGCTATCTCACGCTAAATTGGCGGCATTCGGCAGCACGCGCCGCAAGCACTCACGTCCGGCAGATGACGCCAACATTCAGGCGCTGGTGGGCGCGGACACGCCGGTCGTCACGCTGGTGGGCAAGAGCTGGGAGTTGCACGTGGTCGACGTACTGGAGACAAACCCGGCCGAAAATCGGGCGATGATCGAGGAGAGCGTGGCCTATTGCAAATCGCTGGGCAAGGAAGTTATCTACGACGCCGAGCACTTCTTCGACGGCTATAAAGCCGGACCCGAACACGCGCTGGCCACTCTCGAGGCGGCCGCCAAAGGGGGCGCGGATTGGAGCGTCCTGTGCGACACAAATGGCGGCTCGCTTCCTTGGGAGATCGAACAGGCGACTCGGCAGGTAATAGAACGGCTGGGAAATCTGCCCGTCGGCATCCATACCCACGACGACGGCGGATGTGGCGTGGCCAACACCCTCGCGGCCGTGCGCACAGGCGCGACACAGGTACAGGG
>JAACJX010000323.1 GCA_014237545.1 Ardenticatenia bacterium
AGGCCGGACTGGATGCGGTGACAATCACGCTCCGGATATGTTACCGCGCAGCGCCGGTCTTTTCGCCAAATGCGGATCTCTTTGATAATTCTTGGATTTTTTCTCTTAATTGAACTTCCGGTTAGGGGCGTCGGCGAGCCGTAGGTAGTCATGAGGGCGGCCAGAAAGATGCCATCGTGGCCATCTCTAAAGCCGTCCGCCGCGCGCGTGCCGGGTTGAAGGACCCGCGCCGCCCCATTGGCTCCTTCATGTTCCTCGGCCCGACAGGTGTCGGCAAGACGGAACTGACCAAGGCGCTGGCCACGTTCCTGTTCGGCAGCGAGGATGCCCTGGTGCAACTCGATATGTCCGAGTTCATGGAGCGCCACAACGTCGCTCGCCTCGTCGGCTCGCCGCCTGGTTACGTCGGCTATGAAGATGCCGGCCAGTTGACCGAGGCTGTTCGCCGTCGTCCCTACTCCATCGTCGTCTTCGACGAGATCGAGAAGGCTCATCCGGAGGCATTCAACCTGCTCCTGCAGATCATGGAAGAGGGCCATCTCTCCGACGCCAAGGGCCAAAAGGTCAATTTCCGCAACGCCATCATCATCCTGACATCAAACGTGGGCGCGGACATGATCAAGAAGGGNGGCGGCCTGGGCTTCAACTTCAAGCAAGANGCNTCNGTTCTCGTGGAAGAGAACTACCGCGACATGCAGAAGAAGCTCATGGAGCAGTTGAAGCGCAGCTTCCGGCCTGAGTTCCTGAACCGCCTGGACAGCGTCATTGTCTTCCGCCANTTGCAGCCNGAGGACATCCGGCAGATCGTCGACATCATCATCGGCGACGTCAACGAGCGCATGGATGAGCACTTCCTGACGCTTGAGGCGACGGATGCGGCCAAGGATTGNCTGGCGAAGCATGGCTACGACGCCGAGTACGGCGCCCGGCCGTTGCGCCGCCTGATTCAGCAGACGGTTGAAGACAAGCTGTCCGACGCCGTGCTGGCCGGCGAGTTCCAGGAAGGCGAGACGGTTATCATAGACGTCGAAAATGATGACATCATCCTGCGCCACCCCACNCCGACCGAGGCNGGCGANGAAATGGCCCCGGCCATCTAGCGGACCTTTCAGAAGCATAGAATAAACGTCAACGNGACTGGCTCATCACCAGTCCCGTTTTTTTATTTCTTTGATTAGCGCGAGGATATCAGTTGGACTCAGGATCGGCCATTTCGCGCAGTAATCGCGTCGAGGCCACAGCCATTCCCAGCACCATCCAGAAAATCGTCACCGCATGGTGGAAATCCATGTTGAACAGGTAATGGTCGAAGACCCCGGCNACGAGCGCCCCCACCAGAGCAGCATGGAGCCCCAGCCACACAGCATCCCGGCGCTCGTCGGTCCGCGCCGCCTTGCGGTTTCTGAAGGCGTAGATAAAAACGGTACCGATGACGCCGAAAAANGCGGACAGGCCAAATAGTCCCATCCGTCCGGCGATGGTGAAATACACGCTGGCCACGGCNGTGTAGAGNTCGATATCCGGCGATCCGGCGAAGCCCACGCCAAACACCGGGTAGCGGGCGATGAGGCGCAGCGCGTCTTTATATTCGCCGAAGCGCATCTGCGTCGCCAGGTCAGANCCCTGGAANCCTTCCAGAAAACGGGCAATATAGGCCTGCGTGAAGGGCAGCAGCAGTAACAGCAAGGCGGCAACGAGCATGTAGGGGATCAGGCGGCGATAGCGAGCCACGGCGACGAAACCCAAACCGGCGGCCAGCCCGAGCATGGCCCCGCGCGAAAACGTCAGGATGAGGGCCAGCACCACCAACCCGGCAATGCCCCAGATGACCCACCGCCGGAAGAGCGGCNTCCGGGTCGCGATCTGGGGGCCCACCAATGCGCCGATCATCAATAGTAGCCCACCCAGCGAATTGGGATCGACCGAGGTGCCGATCGCCCGCTCGGAAAGCTCGGGGTTTTCTTCAATGTAGCGGATGACCCAGCCGCCGGGATAACCGACACGGCTCAGCGCATTCAGGGCGCTATTGGCCGTGTCGTCGGGCAGAAGCCACAGGCCGATAGCGATGATGGCCGCCGCCGCGCCCATCAACAGCAATAACTGCACGAGTCGCTCCAGCCGGACCCACGTGCGGCAATAGTCGATCACGATGAGGACAAAGCCAAGGCTCAGCAATAGCTCGGCGAATTTGCGCAGCAGCGTGGGCGTGAGCGGGCCGTTGGCCAGGCCGAAAATGAAGGCGAAGACGGCCGCGATGATGAACAGGATCAGCGGCAGGGCGACCGGCGCAGTGATGATGCGCCGCTGCTTGCCGGTGACGATGCCCAGAAGCCAGACGACAATCGCCGCCCCTAGGGCGAAATCGAGGAAGGTTGGCGTCAGGCCGATGTCTACCGGCAGGGTCGCGAAGGGCAGCAGCGCGACCACGGCGATAACGGCAAAGAAACCGAGCTCGCTATTGCGCAGCACCAGAAGTGTGGACAGGCCGCCAAGAACTATCGCCGCCCC
>JAACJX010000468.1 GCA_014237545.1 Ardenticatenia bacterium
CCCTACGTGTTCGCCTGGGCCTGGCTGCTGGTGATGTTCCTGAAGCCGTATCTCGACCTGAGCCTCTACGCCCTCAGCCACCCGCTGGACGTCCCCCTCGACGCGGTGCTGGCGTGCATCGGCCTGGCCCTTTTGCTGTGGACTATCCCCTATCACCAACTGGGTTTGCCGGTGTGGTTGGCGCCGCTATATCCGGTGACCATGCTCATCATGGAATTCGTGGCTCTGCGCTCGCTGTGGCTTGGCCTGCGCGGCCGGTTGATGTGGAAGGATCGGGCGGTGGTGCGGCCGCGGTTGCGATTGTTTTAGGCGAGAAGAGGCAATTTGCTTCCAACCTCTACAAGAATCCTTTTGCTAACGGGTCCCCCGGATCGATCTCCCTCTCATTCTGCCTGACAGGAAATGTCCTCTCCTCTAAATCCACGCCGCCAGTTCAAAATCGGCCGAGAGCGGATTAACGAACCGCACCCCTTCCAGCAGGTGGCCTTCCTGAAAATCCTCACTGAGCAGCAACGGAACTTGATTCAGGCGGGCCGTGGCCCATAATTGCGCGTCGAAATAGGAAAGGCCGTGATCGCGGACGCCCCGCGCGGCCTCGAGGACAATGAGGGGAGTCAGGTCAAACACCCGCCAGACCTGTGACAGCAGCGTAACCTGTTCATACGCTTCGGCTGCCGTAAGGGGCGGTGATAACCGGCGCGAGGATACATGGAAGAATTCGCCCAGGACCTGGATGCTAACGCAGCCGACACCCAGCGCGCCCAGGTCATGCAAGAGTTGCCGGGCACGCGTCTGCCGCACGGGATCGCGCTGATCGTATAAGTAGATCAGCAAATTGGTGTCAATCAGCGCGGTATTCACGGTTGAGGGCTCGTTGGAAGCGAGATTCGCGCTCATCGTACGCGTCCTCGCGTCGCCACTGGTAGGCCGGGGCATCGGTCGCGAGGTCGCGGCGGCTGTCGGCGAACGCAATTATCGCTTCCCACGCCCGCAAGTTGGTTTGCGCGGCTGTCGTCATCGCGCCGGTTACTTCGCGCTCAATGGCTTGACGAACGACCTCGGCCTCGCTGATACCTCGCGCTTCGGCGAGACGGCTTAGCCAGTCTGCATGGCGGCGATGGATATATATCTGCTTCCGCACCATGTTAGACATCAACGTCCCCATAGGAAGAACTTATACACAAAATTATACACAAAAGACGTAGCATCGCAATCTACCGCAGCAAAAACCCCTCCGCCAATGGATCCCTCGGATCTATCACCCACTCACTCCGCCCCACTATATACGCCGTTCCGCTAACCCGCGGCACCACAGCCGCGTATGGCTCAAACGTCGTTGCCTCCACCACCTCGCCAGTAAAGGTCGTCCCGAGAATGCTCTCGACCACGAACGGCTCGTTGAGTCCGATTTCGCCCTTCGCGTAGTGCAGTGCCGCCCGGCCGCTGACGCCCGTACCGGTCGGGCTGCGGTCTACCTCGCCATCGGCGAAAACGCACACCTCTCGCGAGTGGTGCGCCGGATCATGGGCCGGGCCGACGAATATGGTTCCATAGAGCAGGCTCAGGTCCGGCTCGAACGGGTGCTGGGGGATGCCCGCGGCTATAACAGCTTGTTTGATGCGCGTGCCCAAGTCAATAAGCTGGCGAAAGTCGTCGGGCGTGAGGCCAATGCCGGCCTCCTCGGCCGAAACGTAGGCGTAGAACGCGCCACCAAACGCGAGGTCGTAGCGCACGCGGCCGAGGCCGGGCACATCCACCCCCTGGTCGAGCGCATAGACGAAAGACGGCACGTTATCGAACGAGACGTGGGTCACGCGTCTCGTGTCGTCGAAGTGGGGGTAAGCGGTGACGCGGCCGGCGGGGGTGTCCAGCCGCACGACCGGATCGGCCGCCAGCAGCCCGGTCTCGATGCCGACCTTCACCAGCCCGATCACGCCGTGGCCGCACATGGTGCTCCAGCCCTCGTTGTGCAAAAACAACACGCCGAGCGTGCCGTCAGGCGTGACGGGCTCAGTCAGCACGCAGCCGTACATGTCGGCGTGGCCGCGCGGCTCCCACATCAGCGCCGTGCGCAAACCGTCAAGGTGCTCGCGAGCGTAGCGCCGCTTGGCCAGGATGGTTTCGCCGGGGATGGGTGGCAGTCCGCCGGTGATGATACGCAAGGGTTCGCCGGCCGTATGGGCGTCGATTGTCGTGATCCGGATCCAGTCTTCGAGTGGTTGCCAGTTAGTCATGGTTTTCCTTGTAGCGCAGGTTTCTTAACCTGCACTCTTTCGCCGAACGCAGGTTAAGAAACCTGCGCTACATATATAACGCATACATTGTACCAACATAATTCTTACGCCGGTTTTGTAAGGTATACCTAACACCAATGGGCGTTACTAAAACTGAACAACTATTAACTGAATTATTGGTTACTGGACACA
>JAACJX010000640.1 GCA_014237545.1 Ardenticatenia bacterium
ACCCCCAGGCATGGCACGACGTCCCGCGACAGCAGGCGTTTACGATCGCCGACTTTGCCGACTTCTGCCGCGCTAACGGCATCGCGGCGCGGCAGGCGATCTATCTCTCCGGCGAGCGTCACGTTGAGCAGTGGCCAAACCTGCTGGCTAGAACGGCCGTGTTCGCCCTGGAGCGATCATAAAAAAGGCCGGACAAATGACACTTGTCCGGCCAAAATGCTTCACGCGGCGCGCGTGCTATTAGTCGTTATCATCTTTAATCAGCGCGGTCGCCACAGCGCTGATGATGCTAAGGACAACCGCTCCGATCAGGATATTCCAGAAGAAATCGGGCATGCAGGTGAAACCGAGGCCGATGGCCTGGGAGAGCCAGATAGTNAGCCAGAGCATGAGCGCGTTGATGATGACCAGGAAAAGACCCAGCGTCAGGATGACCAACGGACAAGTCAAAATAGTCAGCAGGGGCCTGATGAGNGCGTTGACCACCCCGAAAATCAGAGCGATGACCAGCAGCGGCAGCACCTCGCCGTCCCAGCACAGGTCAACGATCCAAAATGTCAGCCCCAGGGCCACTGCATTGACCAGAATCCTGAGCAAAAACTTCATTCCAACCTCCTTNTATTCGTATCCAGCAATTGGATAACGTGTNNGTCTATCATAAATCTATACGCAAATCGCGCTGCCNGGTTCGCGCCGAGCGGGAAATTACGTATAATTACCCAAGTTCGAGCTTCCCACGCGCTCGACCTGATTAAATTACTATGGAAGCAATCCTGACTCAAGCGCAGGAAACCCTGCTCAAAAGGACGCGCGACGCGCTCGGTCGCCTGCGCGATGTCCTCAGCACCGATGCCTCCAATCCCGCCGGACACGCCGCCCTCGTCGAATCCATCCGTCAATTGGATGAGCTTTTCTTACTGGTCATTGCCGGAGAGTTCAACTCCGGCAAGTCGGCGTTCATCAACGCCCTGCTCGGCCAAAAGCTCCAACCCGAAGGCGTCACGCCTACCACCGACCAGATCTACCTGCTCCGCTATGGCGAGACGCAACAGCGNGTGCCCGGCGAAAACGGCATCTGGATCCAGACCGCGCCGGTGGANCTGCTCAGCAAGCTGACGGTCGTCGACACGCCCGGCACCAACGCCATCGTCCGCGAGCACGAGGCGCTGACCTCCGAGTTCATCCCCCGCAGCGACCTGGTGCTGTTCGTCACCTCGGCCGACCGCCCCTTCACCGAGAGCGAGCGCGCCTTCCTGGAGCAAATNCGCAATTGGGGCAAGAAGATCGTCCTGGTCATCAACAAGATCGACATCCTNGGCAGCGAGGCCGACGTCGATCAGGTGATCGGCTTCGTCACCAACTCGGCCCGTTCGCTCATCGGTGACGTGGCCGCCGTCTTCCCCGTGTCGGCGCGGCTGGCCCAGGCGGCCAAGAGCGGCCAGCCCGACAAATGGGCGCCCAGCCGCTTCGAGCCGCTGGAGACCTACATCCGCGAGACGCTGGATGATGAGGGCCGCTTCCGGCTCAAGCTGCTCAACCCGCTCGGCGTCGGCGCGCGCCTCATTCGCGAGCAACTGACCGAACTGAACGCCGACCTGGCTACGCTGGCCGAAGACAGCAAGCTGCTCGACGACATCCGCGGCCAGACCATCTACTACGACGAAGACATGCAGCGCAACTTCAAGGCGCGCATCAGCGAGATCGACAGCTTATTGCTGAACATGGAAAAGCGCGGCACGGACTTCTTCGACGACCGGCTGCGCCTGGGTCGCATCCCCGACCTGCTGCGCTCCAAGCAATTGGAGCAGGACTTCCAGCAGGAAGTCGTGGCCGACACGCCACGGCAGATCGAGGATCGAGTGAATGAGCTGGTCGACTGGATGGTACAACAGGACTTGCGCCAGTGGACGGCCGTGGCCGACCATCTGAGCCGGCAGCGCGACTCCCACCACGGCCGCATCGTCGGCGACGCGCCGCGCGAGGGCACGCTGGCCTACGACCGCCAGCGGCTTATCGACTCCATCGGCCGCACCACCCGCGAGGCGGTCCACAGCTATGACCAGACGCGCGAGGCGGCCGAGCTGGCCGCGTCGGCGCGGCAGGCCGTGGTCAATGCCGGGCTGGCCGGCGTGGGAGCCAGTCTGGGCGTCATCATCGCCATCGTCGCCCACACCGCCTTTCTGGACTTCACGGGCATCATCGCCGGCGTGGCCGCGGCCGCGCTGGGCTTGCTCATCCTGCCGGCCCGCAAGCGCAAAGCCAAGGCCGAGTTCAGCGAGAAGCTGACTGACCTGCGGACGCGCCTCGTCAGCAACCTGGAGCAGCAGTTCGACCGCGAGATGCGCCGCAGCACGCAGCGCATTGAGGACACCATCGCTCCGTTTGACCGCTTCGTCCGCTCCGAGCGCGACCGCCTGACCAAGCGCCAGTCGTCATTGCAATCCCTGTCGGGCGAGATCAGCGACTTGATCCGTCACCTCGAACCTGGCTCCTGAATTACATGGCCGCCTGTGTAGGCGGCCTTTATTCATCCAACGCCAGAGCCTATGTCTGCCCCCGACGCACGCCTTACCGTCTACAAGCTCGACCACAACGGCCGCGCGGTCTGGCAATATCCGGCCAGTGTCATCGAGCGCGGACCAAACCACATCCGCCTGGAAGCGTTCTTCAACCGCGACGATATGGATCTTGGCTATACCACTTTCAAGCGTGGCGACCGCTTTGTGGAATTCTTCTACGCTGACCGGTGGTACAACATCTTCACCGTCTACGACCGCGACGATGGCGCGCTCAAGGGCTGGTACTGCAATGTCTGCCGGCCGGCAGAGATCAGCGAGACCGACGTGCGCTGCGATGACCTGGCTCTGGATGCATGGATCGATCCGGGCGGCGGGTTTACATTGCTCGACGAGGACGAATTCGCCGCGCTGGAGTTGCCGGCCGAAGATGTCGGACAGGCATTGGCCGCGGTTAGCCGACTGAGAGCATTGGCCGCGTCAGGCCGTCTGCCCCACTGAAACGAAAAGGCTGCCACAGGGAAACCCGCGGCGGCCTTTTAAATGAAACGTCGATGAAGCCGGGTCCTAGCCGGTGATCGCAAAGATCGGGGCCATCACCAGACCGATCAGGAAACTGACGAGGAACGCGCCGATGAAGGCCAGGATAATCGTGACCAGCGTCTTGCCGGAGTCGAGGTCCAACCCTTCGCGAATCGCTACAAACGAGGCCGCCAGCGCCCAGACCCAACCGACCAGGCCGAGGATACCGCCGAGGCAGGGGATGAAGCTGAGGCCGGACAGCAGGCGGGGCGCCTGGGCGAAGCCGATGACGCGCAGCATCTCGCCCATGTCGGCCGTCCCGCCGAAGAGCTTTGTGCCGATGAAGTAGGTCAGCGCCGACCAGACCAGCCAGGACAGAAGCGCGCCAATCGCCGCGTTGAGGAATGCGCCAATCGGACTCATCTGCGGGATCATGCTCAGGTCCAATCCCTCGATGCCCGACTCGCCCAGACCCTCAATCACACCGGGCATCGTCCGGTTGACCATGACGGCCGCGATGGCCGCGCCAATACCGGCGATAAGCGCCACCAGGACGACGACGATCGCCGCCTGCGTGGTGGCCGATTGGTCCGCTTCGATCTCCGCGAAAGTCGCCTTATCCAATTTGAAAACGCCAAGAATTCGCTGCAACATGTTAACCTCCAAAATAGACCGTCAATAATGACAGGGGTCAATCACCCTGTGGATGAGACACTCGAAATCGCTCATTCTATTCTTGGCTCCCGTCATCACCTCCTTTCAGGGTTGATTAGAGCGGCACGACTCTGCGTCGTCGCCGGCTGCGCACCACCATGATGACACCAATGAGCAGGGCAAGCAATAGCAGGGCTGCAATGATCGGCAGAATTAACGCCAGAAGAGAGACCACAAAAGCGACGATATCCTCCAGCGTACTGACGATCGGGTTGCCGACGCCAGCCGTCGTGACGGTGACGACCGGCCGCGCGGCCGTCTTCGTCGCATGGACGCCGCCGGCTACCAACAACCCCGCGCCCAGGGCCAGGATCGGGTGAATGTCGGTCACGACATTGGCGCTGCCCGCGAACAGGATGGCCCCGGCAGCGGGCCGGATAAAAGTCTGGATGCCGTCGTTGACCGTGTCCACGGCCGGTATCTTGTCAGCCACGATCTCGATGACCAGCAAGACAGCGATGATGCCAATCGCCCACCAGCTGCCCAATAAATCATACGGCGCTTGCAGCTTGACCAGCGGATCGGATACTGGAAAACGGGCCGCCAGCGCGACCATTAGCAAGGGGATATAGGCGTTTAATCCGGCGCTGCCCGAGAGTCCAAAGGCGGCGCTAAGACCACTTATCGCTTCGATCATGATAAAAACAACTCCTTCCTTTCGCAACCCATATAAATGATAACCCATATCATGCGCCGGGGTTGCTTCGGCCTCTTCCAATTACATTACGCGAAATGGCCGTCCGGGTTGCCGCGCTCCGGGAAGGAAGCGCGCGCGGCGCGCGCGCATTATAACATAGTTGGCTCAATATGCGGCGGGCTATTCGGTCTCAGGAAAGTTGCGGTATGTGAGAGCGGAAGGATGGGACGCGGATGGCACAGACTTCACTGGTTTTCGCGGATATGGTTCGTCCCGGCGGCCCTCCCTACCGCGGACAGTCATTGGCCGATCTACCTCAACCGCACTTTTGGGCCGTGATCATATGCGCGATACGCGTCATCAGGGTTCTAATATTCTTTATCGCATTTTTTGGCGTTCGTCCGCTTGCGCCGCGGTGTTTCCCGCGTTAAGATGACACCTAAATTGCCTTGACCTTATCCACAAAATACCTCAAGTTGTTGCAGACTTCATAGAGCATCACCTCTTAAAATCTGCAAAATTCGGGTAATCTGTGGATTCTTTTACTATCTAGGAAGATTAACCACCATGCCACAAAAACCCGCCGCCTACTACCGGCCCACCAACCTGGATGAGGCCTTGCGCTTTTTGCGCCAACCAAACACCTTGCCGCTCGCCGGCGGCACGGCCTTGCTGGCCACCGAGCAGGGGACAGCCGCCGCCGTCGTAGACCTCCAAAACGCGGGGCTGGATCACCTCAGTTGGGCCGACGACGGTCGCCTCCTGCGCATCGGCGCGATGGTGCGGCTGGCGACGCTGGATGAGTTCCTGGCTCCCCTGGCTTCGCTGCAAGGCGCGGCCGCGCTCCTGCGCGACGCTGTTCGCCGTGCCGGTCCCAATACCTACCGCAACGCGGCCACCGTGGGCGGCGTG
>JAACJX010000326.1 GCA_014237545.1 Ardenticatenia bacterium
ACCGATATCCCGGTGCTCGATAACGAGCGCTCCTTTGTGGCCGACCGCGACACCGGCCTGCTGACCCGGGCCGACCCGGCGCTGGAAACCCAGGTGCGCCAGGCAGCCGAGCAAGCGATTCGCGAGGCGGCCCAGAGCAGCGACATTCTCGATCGGGCGAACGTGAACGCGCAAACCTACATGAACAATTTCCTGGCAGGGTTGGGTTTCACCGAGATCATCTTCACCCCCGACACGCCGCCGGCGGCAGCCCCCTACCAGCAAGAGGTGCCGAAGGGTTACTACTTGTTGCCGACGGCCACGCCGGTCGCCCCCTGACGTGGGAGATTGCTGAATAGATACATAAAAAGAGGGTCGCTTCGATTGCGGCCCTCTTTTGATTTATCCGGCGTAGNTCCAGCCCATGTGGGGCAGGGTTAGCGAGGTGTGTTCGTCGCCNGGCTTGAGGATAACGGCGTTGACGACCTCACCGACGAGCAAGTCGTGGTCGCCGCCGACGTCGATCAGCTGAACCACGCGGCATTCGATGACGGCCGCGGCTCCCTCCAGGATGGGGCAACCAGTGCTCGGCGCGGGCATCCATGGCGCGGCCTCCATNTTGGCCGGGTTTTTGGCCCGCGATTTGGTGTAGTGCTTGATGTGGTCGCTGTCGTCCTTGTTGAAGATGTTGATGGCGAATACACCGCCGGCGCTGACGACTTCGTGTGTGTAGGCGTTCTTGGCCAGGCCGAACATCACCATTCGCGGCTCGAACGACACCTGGGTGAGCCAGTTGCCGACCATGGCGTTGACCTCATCCCCGTTGCGCGATGTGATGCTATAAAAACCATAGGGCATGCGCTTGAGCGCCTCTTTCATCGGATCTGCTGTCATTTATACCTCCGTTGGGTGACGCCTGCCGGACTTTCAATCTATCGTCCGGGTCAGGCTTGGGTTGGGTTTCATTCTAGCAAATCGCTACACTAAAGGCAGGTTAATGGCCGAACTCTATGAAACTACCGGCAGCAATCCCCCATTTTAAGGCAGCGGCCGGCCTTACTCTGGCCTATGCGCTCGTATGGATGGCGCTGGAGGGGGAGCTTTGGCGCGATCTGCTCCTGGCGGCGGCCGTTGTGGTGCTGGCTGTTGCCTCCCTACTCATTCGCTTCCTGGGNGGCCACGATCTGTCGGCCATTCAGTTGGTTGCGATAGCCGCGGCTGCCGGCCTAATCGCTGGTGTTGCGCTGCCGCTGGTCACGCTTTTTCTGATGGCGTTGAAGACGGGCATTCACGCCCATGGACCCGAATACTCGCCACAAGAGATTGCCTGGGTGTGGCGGCAGTTGCCGCTTTGGGCCTTGGTTGGGGGGATAACCGGCTTTGGACTTGGGCTGTTATCGGCCGCAAGACGGGCATGACCATTGGGATTACGCTTGAACTTTGTGGACTTCGGCACTTCGGCACGCTTCGCTTGACTTTCGCTCCATCAACCATTAAGATGTATATACAACCCCGTGCGATTGCCTAGACAACCAGGCGTCATTGTATAGACATAAATAAAACCATGTTGCAGTCAGGCTCCGAGGGAATTGCGCTTTACGCCCAGGTTCGCGAGTCGATTCGCGAGCAGATCGCCAGAGGCGATTTGAAGCCTGGCGAAAAGTTACCGCCGGAGGAAGAGTTGGTCACGCTCATGGGCGCCAGCCGAATGACCATCCGGCGTGGAATCCTCGATCTTATCGATGAAGGCGTGCTTTATCGCCGGCGGGGGGTCGGCACGTTCGTCGCCCATCGGCACATCGACCGCGACCACAACCGGCTGGCAGGTTACATGGATTCGGCCGTGGAAGAGGGGTTCGACCCCCGGATCGAGGTGCTCAGCCGGGAGATCGTCGGTGCCAAGTTCATGGTTGCCCGCGCCCTGAACCTGCGCGAGGAAGAGCCTGTCGTGCGGGTGCGAACCTTGCGCCTGGCCGATGGCGAGCCGTTGGCCATCCACGACGAGCACGTGCCCTATCGCCTTTATCCGGACATTCTGGAAGCCTCTATCGAAACCCGGCAATTGTGGGAACTGCTCAGCGACCACGGCTATACGGTCAAGCGCGCTGTCCAGCGCGTGGAGGCGCGGCTGGCCGATGAAGAAATAGCGCGATTGCTGGATATCGAAGAGGGGGCGCCGATTCTCTACAAGTTACGCACCGTTTTCAGCGAAGACGGCACGCCGCTCGAGTTCGCCATCTGCTATAACCGCGGTGACCGTTATTCGTTAACAACCACGTTGTCCCGTTAGCCCGCCCGACCCAACCCCGACTGTGGCGCGTTGTCTTGGGCGAAAGGAGTTCTCACGATGACCGTTGCCACCATGCCGGAAGTCATGGATCCGGCCTTCAAGCAGCGTTATGGCGTGGCCGCCTTCAACGCTGTGGACGACCTGACCACGGATGCCCTCATCAAAGCCGCTGAAAAATCTCGCTCGCCGCTCATCATTCAGATCTCAGTCAAAACGGTGAAGTACTGGGGTATGCCGGTCGTCAAAGATGTATTCACGCACATGGCCTCCCGGGCCTCGGTACCGGTGACGCTACATTTAGACCATTGCCCCGATCCCGAATTCGCCAAGGAATGCATCAAGATGGGCTGGAATGCCGTTCTCTTTGACGGCTCGGCGCTGAATTACGAGGAGAACTTTCGCATCACGCGCGAAATCGTCCAGTTTGCCAACCAGTATGGCGCCAGCGTCGAGGGGGAGGTCGTGCCGGTCACCGGCGTGGAAGACGGGGTGGGCAGCGACGAAGTAGCCCAGCCAGTGCCCATCGAAAAGGATATCGAATTCATTCGCGAAACGGGAATTTATTGCTACGCGCCGGCGATCGGGACTGCCCACGGCTTCTACCATGCCGCGCCGAGTATTCGCTACGACCATATGGAAAAGCTGGTGGCCGCGACTAACATGCCGATGGTTCTGCACGGCGGTAGCGGCCTCGACGAAGAGGTGTTTCACCGTCTGATCGCCTTGGGCGCAGCCAAGGTCAATATCTCGACCGACCTGAAGAAGACCTATGCCGATGGGTTCCGCAATTATCTCGAAGCGAAGCCGAAGGAGTACAACCCTCTAAAGTTGATCGGCGCTGTCCGGGATGACGTCATCGCCATGGCGCAGCACTACTTCAGGCTGTTCGGGAGCGAGGGCAAGGCATGACGAAGACGCTGATTTTCGATTGTGATGGTGTCCTGGCCGACACCGAGCGCGACGGCCACCTGGTGGCTTTCAACCGGATGTGGCGCGAGTATGGCGTTAATTGGCAATGGAGCCTGGAGCAGTATGCCGAGAAGGTGAAGATCGGCGGCGGCAAGGAACGCATGGCCAGCCTCGGCCGCGATGATGATTTTCGCGCCGTCTACGACGTCCCCGACTCCGAGGAGGCCTGGTGGGATATCGTCGCCGGATGGCACAAGCGGAAGAGCGAAATTTATAAGGAGATGATCCAGGCCGGCGCTTTGCCGGGGCGCCCCGGCGTGAAACGAATTGCCGAGGAAGCCTGGGATGCCGGCTGGCAGCTTGCGGTCTGTTCCACGTCATCTCTGTCGTCAGTGCAGGCCGTGGTCGATCACGTCATGGGGCGCGAAACGGCGGCCAAATTCGCCGGGATCTTTGCCGGAGACATGGCCAAGGCCAAAAAGCCGGACCCGGCTATCTATCTGCTGGCAGTCGAGAATCTGAATCTCTCGCCGGCTGAATGCGTCGTCGTGGAGGACTCGCGCAACGGGTTGTTGGCGGCCACGGCCGCGGGCATGCCTTGCATCGTCACTGTCAACGATTTGACACGCGGCGAGGATTTTCATGAGGCGGCCGTCGTAGTCACCAGTCTGGGCGACCCCGATGGCGAGAAAATGGTAGTTATAGAAAATCGTACCAGCGCCAGGCCGCAAGCGTATATGACCGTGCGAGACTGGGAGCAGGTGTTATCGTCCGTCGCGGCCCAGGATTAAACCGGCCCGACCCGGTAAGGAGGAGGTGCGATTGAGGGCAATCTAGGACAGCACTCGTTCACTCCGATCGCAAGTCTACTGGGGCAGGACGTCGAATGTCCGGCGCGGGGTACTGACCTTCGCGCCCAGAGCCGCTCCTGCCTGCAAAGGAGGTTATATGACGACTTCGAGTCTCGCTATTACTGAGCGCGTTGTGCGCACGATTTCCGATGTAGCCCTGGAAAACGAATTCTATTTTGCCGAGCTGGACGGCGTTTGCGGCGACGGTGATTTCGGTCTTTCCCTGGCGAATGGATGCCGCAAGCTGTTGGAAGAGTGGGATACGCTCGACCGCAGTAACCCCGGCACTTTTTTGAAGAAAGTCTCGATGATCATCACCAGCCGCGTGGGCGGCGTGTCCGGGGCGATCTGGGGCACGGGCTTCATGCGCGCCGGCTTCGCGGCCGGGGACAAGGTCGAACTGACCGCCGAGGACGTGATCGCCATGTTGCGCGCCGCCGAGGAGGGCATGAAGAAGCGGGGTCAATCCGATCTCGGCGACAAGACCCTACTCGACGCGTACATTCCGGCAGTTGACGAACTGGAGCGCGTGTTGAAGGAAGGGGGGACTACCCAGGAGGCGCTGAACGCTGCGGCGGTGAAGGCTCGCGAACAGACTGAAGCCATCAAACCCTGGATAGCCAAGCGTGGCCGCGCCGCGTACACCGGCGAGCGCAGCTGCGATACCTATGATGCCGGTTCCATTGCCATCGCCGTGATGGCTGAAAAGATCGCCGAAAGCTGGGGCGATATCACAAACCCATAACCCACATAGGAGAATGTGAAATGAAAAAGTTGATGAATGACCCGAAGAATTTCGTTCCCGAGATGATGAAGGGTATCGAACTGGCCAATCCTGGTAAGATCAAGTACGTCCCGGCCTACAATCTGGTCATGCGCGCCGATGCGCCCAATCCCAATAAGGTGTCGATTCTCCAGGGTTCCGGTTCAGGTCACGAACCGGCTCATATCATGATCGTCGGCAAGGGTATGCTGGATGGCGCCAGCCCCGGCGACGTGTTTTCCGCGCCGCCGATGGATTACGTAGTGGAGTCGACCAAGATCCTGAATTCGCCCAAGGGCGTCCTGCACATCGTCAACAACTACAGCGGCGACCGGATGTCGTTCGAGATGGCGACGGAGATGCTGGACATGGAAGGTGTCACCGTCAAGACCATCTTCGTCGATGACGACGTCGCGGTTCAGGATAGCACCTGGACGGTCGGCCGCCGCGGTGTGGCCGGCAACTTCTTCGTCATCAAGGCCGTCGGCGCGGCCGCGGAGAACGGCGCATCGCTCGACGAGTTGGTCGAACTGGGCAATAAAGTGAACTCCATGGTCCGTTCGATGGGTATGGCCCTGACCGGCTGCACCCCACCGGCCAAGGGCAAGCCCATCTTCACCCTGGAAGAGGACGAGATCGAGATGGGCGTCGGCATTCACGGCGAGCCGGGCCGGGCGCGCAAGAAGCTGGTGAGCGCCAACGAGATCGCCGACGAGATGCTGGAAGCGATTCTCACTGATCGCAAACCCATCCCCGGCAGCGACGACCGCGAAGCGCCGATTTTCAACAAGGGCGACGAAGTGGCGTTGATGATCAACGGTCTGGGCGGCACGCCGATATCCGAATTGTATATCGTGTACGGCCACGTCCATGAGGAACTGGAGAAGCGCGGCATCAAGGTCTGGCGCAGCTATGTTGGCGAGTACTGCACCTCGCTGGAGATGGCCGGCATGTCGATCACGTTGTGCAAGGTGGACGATCAGTTGAAGGACCTGTTCATGGCTCCGGCCGAAATCCCGATCCGCGTCTTTTAAGTGCTTATTCGTTCGCGCCGCGTGGAAGGGACGCGGCCCTGATGTCGATTCGAATGTTCGACAGATTTGACAAGTAGCGCGGCGGACCAGTGGGCGGCGGATAATCGCCCCCTGGCCCGCCCGGTAATCGCGCACCGGATAGGCTGTACCAACAACGTGTCCGGCCGGTTGTAGAGCGATTGTGGCCGGTTGGCCGCCCTCATCGTTGCCTGACCGGCCCATCCCCCCATACGCGACAGGGCGAGGCGCTCGCCGCCCCGCCGATCGCGTCCGGAGCTTCGCTCTACCCTCGTCTATACGCTCTTGTGAACCGAGAAACGTCCCGGCCTCTGTCCCGGGCGGCCGCCGGGCGTATGCATTCCCGGGAGGGTGGATGCTATGAGTAAAAGCGCAATTGAGCGGCTGGTGGCTGCCAATCCCCAACTGGAGATTTGGTGGGACTCTTCGCCGCTCGTTTATAACAAATGGCAGCGCCGCTTGCTGGAGAGCGCGCCGCCGGCCGAGAGGCCTGATCTGGAGGAGCAACTCGTCCGCCTGTTTGACCCGGATGATCCCGCGACCGGCATCGTGCGCGGCTGCACGACAAACCCGCCCCTGGCTTATGACGTCATCAAGAGTGATCCCGATTTCTGGAACGAATGGATTGCCGAC
>JAACJX010000523.1 GCA_014237545.1 Ardenticatenia bacterium
ATCGGCTATCTCACGACGGGCTGGGAGCGCGTCTACCTGGCGGCGGCGGGCTTCGCGGCGGCCGTTGTGCTGGTGAGATTTGCCCTGCGCCGCCGTTGGGCTACGTTCCCGCTACTCCTGCTCTTGTGGGCCGGGGCGTTGTTCGTGCTGCTGGCCGGCGAGCGGTTGGGGCTGCCGGAGACGCTGGTGGTGAACCTCAACAGTATGTACATCACCCTGTTTCTGCCTCTGGCCTTGTTGCTGGCCATTGTGGCCGGGAGAGCGTGGGCCTTTGCGGGTCGCCGCCTGGGTGATTCGCCCGTCGGGTTCATCATGGCCCTGGGGGCCGGCGTCGCCCTGGCCTTGCTGGCGGCCTTTGGCTGGCGACAGCAGATTAACATTCTCAACCCGCAAACCATCCTGGCCCTGCCGCAGGACGTGCCGGCGCTGGAGTGGATCGATGNTCATTTGCCGGCCGACGCCCGCGNGGCTGTCAATTCGTGGCGCTGGTCGGGGGCGACGTGGGCCGGGAGCGATGGCGGGGCATGGCTGGTGCCGCTGACCGGGCGCGAATCGACAACGCCGCCAGTGGACCACATCTACAACCCATCGTTGTTTGCCGAGGCGCGCGCCTTCAACGAGGCGGCCACGGCCGTGAGCGACTGGAGCGACCCGGCTGCGGCCGATTTTCTCGCGGCGCAGGGCGTCACCTACGTGTTCGTCGGCCGGCGCGGCGGCTTTTTCGACCCGGCGGCGTTGAGCCGCAACCCGTCGTTGCGGCCGCTCTACGCGCACGACGGGACGTTTGTTTTTGCGGTCGATGCCCCCTGATTACTCTGTATGGAATCTCTTAACCACGGTTAAAAGCAGGTTTGACAACTGAGAATACTAAGCTAGAATCCAATCGACTCCCTTACCCGCTGTTCACCTTTCAGCACAACGGCGGGTGATTTAGACTATTTAAGGAGAGAGTAATGGCTTTTGAACTACCCCCACTACCTTACGCGGAAGACGCTTTGGAACCCCACATTGATGCTCGTACCATGAGCATCCACCACGACAAACACCACGCAGCTTACACCAACAACTTGAACGCGGCCCTCGAGGGTCACGATGATTTGGCCGGCAAGAGCATCGAGGAACTGCTGGGCAATCTGGACGCCGTTCCCGAGTCCATCCGCACGACCGTGCGCAACAATGGCGGCGGCTACGCCAACCACAACCTGTTCTGGCAGATCATGGGCCCGAACGGCGGCGGCGAGCCTTCCGGCGCGCTGGCGAATGCCATTGACAAGGCTTTTGGCGGCTTTGCGGCCTTCAAGGAGCAGTTCTCCAAGGCCGCCGCGACGCGCTTTGGCTCCGGTTGGGCCTGGCTCTACGTCGACAAAAACGGCGGGCTCGCGGTTGGCTCCACGCCCAACCAGGACACGCCGCTCATGGAAGGCAACACCCCCATCCTCGGCCTCGACGTATGGGAGCACGCCTACTANCTGAATTACCAGAACCGCCGGCCGGANTATGTGTCCGCCTGGTGGAACACCGTCAATTGGGATGCCGTCGCGGCCAAATATGCGGCCGCGAATAAATAATACTCACACCGCGCCGGTTAGCCGAACGAGCGGCCCGGTCGGTAAGGATTCTTAAGGAGACAGTAAATGACCCACATCATTACCCGACTGTGCCTTCGTGACACAGCCTGCGTCGAGGTATGTCCGGTCGAATGTATGGTTCTGGGCAAGCCGGAAGAGCAATGGCCCTTGCTTTACATCGATCCCGATACGTGCATCGACTGCGGGGCGTGCGTTCCGGAGTGCCCTTATGAGGCCATCTTCCCGGAAGAGGAAGTGCCCTTCGACTTTGTTGCCCCGCCAGGCATCTGGATCGGCGGCACGAAGGAAGAGCTCCCGGACGGCGTTCCGTTCGAGGGCGAAATCGACGGCCACCATGTCGTGCTGCTCAATGCCAAGCAATTGGCGGGCGGCGAGGTGCTCGACCTGACCGAGGATATCCCGGCCAATTATGCCTTCTTCTCCGAAGGTCCCGGCTACGACGCGCTGAACATGTAAGGCCCTGCGGCCGATCGTAAGCACCGGCCTGGCCGGCTTACCGTCACTGTCTTAGTACCTGAACCGAATTAACTGACCTGGAACTCCGGTTGGTTAATTCGGTTTTTTGTTTCCTGGAGGATGTCAAAATGGCAGATGAATTTCGCATTGAGAAAGATTCGCTGGGCGAGGTGCGTGTCCCTACGGGCGCGTATTGGGGCGCGCAGACCCAACGCGCCATCCACAACTTTCCCATCACCGGCCTGCGCCCCTATCCGGCTTTTGTCTGGTCGATGACGCTGATCAAGCGCGCCGCGGCCGAAGTCAACCGCGACCTGGGGCTTTTCAAGGACAAGGAGGCCGGCGGCCGCGCGATCAAGGGCAATGACATGGCCGCGGCGATCATCCAGGCCGGCGACGAAATCCTCGGCGGCAAGTTCGCCGACCAGTTCGTCGTCGACCCCATTCAGGCCGGCGCGGGCACCAGCCACAACATGAATATCAACGAGGTCATGGCCAACCGCGCCAATGAGATCCTCGGTTTTGGCCTGGACGAGAAGGGCAAGCCCGTCAGCCCCAATGACCACGTCAACATGGCCCAATCGACCAACGATACTATCCCCACGGCCATCCGGCTAGGGGCGCTGTGGCGGCTCGATGAGCTGTTGGCGACGCTGGAGCGCCTGGCGGCGGAACTGACCGCCAAATCCCACGAGTTCGACGGCATTGTCAAGAGCGGCCGTACCCACCTGCAGGACGCCGTGCCCGTGCGGCTGGGCCAGGAATTCGGCGCCTATGCACGCGCCGTGGAGCGCGACGCCGACAAGATCCGCGAGGCG
The DNA here is from genome assembly GCA_014237545.1 of Ardenticatenia bacterium. Classification (GTDB taxonomy): domain Bacteria; phylum Chloroflexota; class Anaerolineae; order Promineifilales; family Promineifilaceae; genus Promineifilum. The sequence continues at coordinate 2,864 of JAACJX010000523.1, forward strand.
GCCGAGGGGTTGCGCCGACTGGGTATCGGCGGCACAGCTACCGGCACCGGCCTTAACGCCCATCCCGAGTACCACCAGCGTATGGTCGACGTCCTCAGCCGCCTGAGCGGGCTGGAGCTGCATGAGAGCGACAACCTGTTCGAGTCGATGCAGAGCATGGCCGACCCCGTTCACTTCAGCGGCGCGCTGCGCACGCTGGCCCAGGACCTGACGCGCATCGCCAACGACTTTCGCTTGCTGGCTTCCGGCCCGACNACGGGNCTGGACGAGATTCGCCTGCCACCCGTTCAGCCNGGCTCGTCGATCATGCCCGGCAAGGTGAACCCGGTNATGGCCGAGATGCTCAACATGGCCATGTTCCAGGTNATGGGCAACGACCTGACGGTGATGCTGGCCGGCCAGGCGGGGCAACTGGAACTGAACGTGATGATGCCCATCATCGCCTTCAACCTGTTCCAGAGCATGGACGTGATCATCAACTCGGTCAACGCTTTCATCGACTTCTGCCTGGTGGGGCTGACGGCCAANGCCGAAAAGGCCACCGGCTGGCTGGCCAAGAACGCNATCCTCGTGACCGCGCTCAATCCGGTCATCGGCTATCTGAAGGGGGCCGAGGTGGCCAAGGAAGCGCTGGCCACGAACCGCACGGTGCGCGAGGTGGTCATCGAGAAGGGCTACCTGACGTCGGAGGACGCGGATAAGTTGCTCGACGTNAGCGCCCTGACGGAGGGCGGCATCCAGGGCGTGGCGGCTGGAGGCTAGCCGGCGGCTGGAGGCTAGCCGGCGGCTGGAGGCTAGCCGGCGGCAGAAGGCTAGCCGGCGGGCANGGGCTCGCAAGCGGCCTGCCCGCAAATTACCTGACCTGACAGGCCGGCGCCCGTGGCCTGTCAGGTCTTTTTTGCGCCATTTCGGGCTAAAANTCCTAGGTTATAGCATGATAAATGAGTGCTTTCAGACGGTGACAACCGTCTTTTTTTGTCTTAAGATGATTTACGTTGCTCAACATCATATACACGCCGTANAAAAATACCAAAGGTAACCCTTAAAGGAGTTGAAGATCATGTCTAAAAAGCTCGTTGTTCTTGTGGCCGTGATGGCTATGGCCTTGCTACTGGCTGCTTGTGGCGGCGGCGGCAATTCGGGCGGCGAGACAACCGCGCCCGAACCTGTTACCCTGTCCTTCGCCGGACTTGATGAGTTCCGCTATGACCCGGAGTCGGCGTCCGTTCAATCTGGCGCGCCGGTCACCGTGAACTTCACCAATGAAGGCGCTCTGGAGCATGACTGGATGCTNGTCGCCGAGGGCACGGACGTCAANACGNTGACCGCTGAAGATGCCCTGGTGCCCGAAGCNCACTCCGGTGTCNTGCCGGCCGGCCAATCCAACACCTTCTCGTTCACCGCTCCGGCCGCGGGAACCTACCAGATCGTCTGCACCGTTCCCGGTCATGCCCCCGCCGGCATGGTGGGCATCTTCACCGTGACAGAGTAGCCGCTCACGCGATTGGGTAATGTTGATAAGCGGGTCGCACGGGAGTGCGGCCCGTTTGCATTTACGCCGCCTTCCCGCTACCATTTCCGGCTGTTGCCCCATGGAAGAGATTTATCTGCCCGCCGGTCTGTACGACGAAATGATTCGCCACTTGGCCGCCCATTACCCGGAGGAGGCTTGCGGCCTTCTGGGCGGGCGGGTCGACGGCCGAACCGCTCAGGCGGCGCAGCTTTACCCCGTTGAGAACGCGCTTCACAGCCCGGTGGCTTACGAGATGGAACCGCTGGCNCAGGTGCGGGCAATGGTGGCCATCGAAGCAGAGGGGTTGGAGCTGGTTGGTATCTTTCATTCCCACCCCGCCGGGCCGGCCGCGCCGTCGCCCAGCGATGTGGCCCAGGCCTTTTACCCGGACGCNGCCCAGATCATCGTCACCCTGGCCGACNGTCCGCGACCGACAGCCCGGGCCTTCATGATCCGCNACGGCCGGGTGGACGAGATTCGTCTGTCGCGCGGCATCTGACGGATAGCGTGCAACCATTGGCGCGGTTGCGTGTTTTATATATGTAATCCCACGTGTTGAGGGAGCTTTTGACGATGCAGATTCTGTATATTATCCTGGCCGGCCTTATCGGTTATTTGTGCGGCTCCATTCCCTTTGGCTACATCTACGTGCGCCTGTTCAAAGGGGAAGACCTGCGCAAGATCGGCAGCGGCCGCACCGGCGGGACGAATTCGCTGCGGGCGGCCGGCCTAGGGGTTGGGCTACTCACCTCGCTCAGCGACGTGCTGAAAGGCGCGGCGTCGGTCTGGCTCACGACCTGGCTGCTGGGCGACGCGCTGGGCGCCTCTTTGTTGCCCTGGGCACAGGCCACGGCCGGCGTCATGTCGGTGGTCGGCCACAACTGGTCCATCTTCCTCAAGTTCGCCGGCGGCGCGGGGACAGGGCCGAACGTCGGGTGGTCGTCGGCCANNTGGCCGNGGGTCCTGCCCATCGCCTTCCTGGTCATGGGCGGGATGCTCTACTTCGTGGGGATGGCCTCGGTGGCCTCGCTCAGCATGGCCGTCGTGACCATNGTCATCTTCACCTACCGCTATCTGGCGGGCATTGACTCGACGGCCGCCTATCTGATTGGCAGTATTGTCGCCGGGCTGGNGGTCACCTGGGCGCTCAGGCCGAACATCAAGCGCGTCCTCAATGGCACGGAACGCCTCGTCGGCCGCCGCGCCAAACGGCGCGAGCAGCAAGAGAGCAAGTAGGACTGTGGATCAGTGAAACATTTTCCTGAATTCTGACTTACTGGCCTACTGGCCCACCGGCCATCGGCTAATCCTTACTCCCCAATCTCCTTCGTCAGCCACTCGTAATGCATCATCCCTAGCCCGTCGATGCGGACGCCGCCGATGGTGGGCAGGGAGACGGCGCGGCGTGATTCCTCGGTCAGCGGCAGCGTCGGCAGTTCTTCGGCCCATAGCGTCTGGATGCGGCCGTACAGCTCCAGCCGCGGCCCCTCTTCCACTTCCGCCCGCGCCTCGGCCACGAGTTCAGTCATCTGATCGCTCTCATAGTTGGAGCAAAACACGCGGTTGGTGTTGGTAACGAAGAAATCGGTCCAGCTCGTCGCGTCGAGATAGCTCGTCGGCTGCCCGGGCGAGGGCCAGCCGAGCAGGTAGGCCGGGAAGCCACACTGCGAAATCTGCAGGCGAAACTCATCCCAGCCCGCGCCGGCCAGTTCCACCTGGAACACGCCCGTTTCCTCCAGCTGGGCCTTGATGGCGTTGGCGTAGGCTTCTTCGTTGGCGCTGTAGCGGCCGTCGTTGACGTACCACAGCGTGATTGGCAGCTTCTCGTTGGCCGTGTAGCCTTCNAGCCGCAGCAACTCGCGGGCGCGCTCCAGATCGCGCGCCGGCAGCGTGGGGGCGTGGCCGGGCACGGTGCTGGGCACGGGGCTGAGCAGCGGTTGCCGCGCCCCGCCGAACACCGCCGCCAGCGCCTCGTGGTCAATGGCATAGGCCGCCGCCTGGCGCACGCGCTCGCTGTCCCACGGCGCGGTCGATTGCTCGAAGATGATGTAGCTCTTGAACGTGAACGGCCCTTCCCAGCCGGTGTAATCCCCGTCGCCATCGCCGTCCAGATCGATGGCCGTCAATTCGGTGTAATCCTGGAACGTCAGCCCCGTCCAGGCCAGGTCGGCCGAGCGGAACTCCACCAGCGACCGGCGCAGCGAACCGGCGTCGGCGTAGAAGCGCAGGGTGATGTTCTCAAACGCGGGCTGCTGCTCGCCCGGCCAATCGGGATTGGCGCGCAGGCGCATGCGGTCGTTCAGCTCCCAACTGACGATGGTGTACGGGCCGATTGCGCCGCAAGTGCTGCCCGGATCGCCGGCCTCGGAGTAGCATTCGCTGCTGANNGGGAAGAAAGGCGGCGCGGCCAGGATCGCCGGGAAGTACCCCGTCGGCTCCTTGAGGATGATCTTCACCGTGGATGGGTCCATGACCTGCACGGCGTCCTCATCGGCGAAATTATCGCCGTTGCTGTCCTTCAGGTAGGTATTGACCAGGAAGTTGCCCAGCCCGGCGGCGCGGTTGAGCGACCACTTGACGTCTTCGGCGGTGAACTCGCTGCCGTCGGGGAAGCGCAGCCCCTGGCGCAAAGGGATGGTGTACTCCAGCTTGTCCTCAGAGACGGAGGGCAGNGCCGCGGCCAGCAGNGGCTCCAGCACGTTGTCCGGATTGAAGCGGTAGAGGCCGCTCATCGTGTTGGTCTTGATCTCCCAGCCGATGAAGTCCGTCGTCAGNGAGGCGGGGTCCATGTCGGAGAACTGNCCGACCACGCCGATGTAGAGTTCGGTGGCCGGCGTGCCGACGCGCGATTCGCCGGGATCGACGGCCGCCGCCGGATCGGCCTCGGAGATGAGCCAATCGACCGTGAGCTGGTTAAGGTCGCCCTCTTCGCGCAGGTCGTCGATGGCCCCATTGAGCGCATCCAGCAACGATGCGTTGTCGGCGGCCACGGCAATGCCGTAGGCGCGGTAATCGAGCCAGGCCTCCCGCCCGTCGCCGCCGGCAATGCGAACCTGCTCCGGGAAATTAAGGGCGAAGTACTCGGCCGCGTAACTGTCGATGATGATAACATCCACGACCTCGTCGATGAGCGCCTGGAGCAGTTGGGACGGCTTCTCGTAGGTGGCGAAGAGGTCGGTGTCGGCTATACCCAACGCAGCGGCGGCGTCTTGTCCGGCGCTGTCGGCCAGCACGCCGACGGTGATCCCGGGCTGGATGTCGGCCGCGCCGTTGATCTCCTTTTCGTCAACCAGCACCATCAACACCTGNCCTACTTCGAGATAAGGGTTGGTGAAGGCGATGCCCGGCGGGGGCGTCTCAGGGATGAGCAGGGCCGACATGACGGCATCGAAGTCGCGCGCCGAGCCGGCGGCGATGTTGTCGAGCACGCCATCGCTGGGGGTGACGACGAATTCGTAGTCCATCCCCGTGCGGGCGGCGATGCGCTCCACCAGCGCGTCATTGAAGCCGACGACGTTGCCGAACGGGTCGAAGTCGGCGAACGGCGGCAGCGGCGCGTCGGTAGCGATGACCAACAGGTCGCTGGCGGCATCTACCGGCAGATCGGCCGTCGGCAGCATGGCGATCGTCGGAGCGGGAGTGGCATCGCCGGCCGAGGGCTCCGCGGTGTCGTCGCAGGCAGCCAGGGCCAGCAGCGCCGCCATAACCAACAGGGCCATCATCCATTTACGAAACGACATTGAAATCCTCATTGAGCGGCCGAATTTGAGCCGCTTGCCAAGTATAACGAGGGGGGACGAGCCGGCAAGCGAGGTCTAGGTTGCTCTCAGGTTGGCGACGACGTTCACTACAAACAGCCATCTGGTTGACCCCGCTCACCGAATAAAATACTCTGGAAAAGTTGAGTATTTGGTCGTCTTGCTTCCCACCTCCCGCACGCGCTACGATGCTGATGCCAGTTAATCCCTTATTGTCGCAGTTTACAATCAGGTTGCGGGGGAGCACCATGAAGCGCATGTCGATCAGAAGTATGTTGGCGACGGTTGTTATGTTGTCGACGTTGGTCGTATCCGTTACTGTCTCAGCCCAGGCCCAGCCCGCCTCCCAGGAGGCCCGCTCCGTCCGGTGGCTGACTTACGTCGATCCCCGTTTCGACTTTTCTATCAGGTATCCGTCGGACTGGCAGGTGATCCCGCGGGATGACAGCGATCCCAACGTGGTCAGTGGTACCCTCGTATTCGCGCCAATCCCCTTACTTGGCGCGAACACCGAAGCCGCCGACCCCAACGAGGCAGGCCCACACATCGTCATAGTACCTTATCTAGCCATGTTAAAGGACGGTCAATCGCTCCGCGAATGGACCGAGCTATACGAGTCAATAGGTTATTCATCTGACCAGGCAGCTACCCAGCGGCAACCTCGCAGGGAGTTTCGGCTCAATCGCGCACCGGCTGTACGTGAGGAAGGTGTGTCGCCACTAACAACCTATCAATTCACTAACATCGCCCACAAGAACATTGTCTGGAGCGTCTGGACGAATATCCCCAGTATCGATCCTTTGACATCAGTCTATGATCGGATGGTTCGTTCGTTCCGGTTTGGGCGGAAGGCACCGGCCAATCTTAACGAGGCATATGGGAGCAACTTCACGCCGATGGACCTGGAGCAAGTTACGGAAATAGAGGCTGGGTTGCAGCAGTCGGGTATACTTGAGTGGGGAATTGGTGAGCAGCCTGAATTTGATCCAGGAACAATGAGTCTTAACACGACTTGGCAAGCCCCGGTCAAAAAGAGCAGCAATGGAGGCAACCAGTTCACAGCAACGTGTGGTTCTGATAAGCATGATGACATAGGAACCTTTGCTTCTTTTGCCGTGGACATTCTCATGCCCATTAACAAGCCAGTGTTCAACGCAAAATATGGCACGGTGACATTTGCCGGATGGGATCCTTATGGTTATGGAAATCTGATCCGGATACAAGCACAGGGTGGAAAGGAGGCGTTCTATGCCCATCTCAACGGGATCTACAGCACAACCATCGTTGGAAGTTTGTTGAGTACCGGGAGTGGGATCGGTCTTTCAGGCAATACCGGCACCTCTGCATATCATTTGCACTTTCACGTGCAGTGGGGCAGCAGCCCTGAGGATTTAAGAGGAATGTTTGGGTTTACACCTACTAACTATCCACTAAATCCATATGAGAGCCGCTTTAGCGGAACAATTGTCAATTGTGCCACAGTAGGTTTTTAGGTAACTTCCCCTTGCTGTCTTGATGAGAAATGGAGATGGTTAATTCTACCATCTCCATTCAAAATTCTACAGTAATGGACAATTTACCTATGAAAACTCATAAATTGAGAAGCCAATTATTTGAAACGCGTGTTAAGTACAACCTGTTGCCGGTGCTTCTGGCCCTAGCCGGTTGCACGACCGCGGTAGGGATTGTTAGTCAGCCAACTCCGAGTGTAACCTCAAAAACGAGCCCTGATACACTGACCGCCACTCCTCTCATCGCAACGGAAACAGTTGCACCACCGACAGCCACCCTTATTGCCCCAACCGATACACAGACGCCCGCGCCAACGCCTACAGCCACCGCGCACCCCAGCCCGACACTACCCGCGCCTATCGCCAACACGCTGCTGCTCTATACGACCCCAGTCGTCGATCCGTCCGGGCAAGCCTATTGGGCCTTCCGCACCCTGCCACCGCTACCTCAACTCGCCGCGACCGGCTTCGACAGCCTTTACGGCCTCTACACAGATTTCAGCGACTTTAGCTTGTTCTTTGCCGACTTCCGCCCGCAACTTTCGCCCGACGGACGAATGTTGCTCGTTCCCGGCTTGGCCAGCTATCCCGAACATGGCGTTGAGGGCACAGGCACGTGGCTGGTAGACCTGACGGCGGAGACGGCGCGCCAGCTACTGCCCGGTGGAGTGAGCGCCACCTGGAACCCGGCCGGCGACGCCATTACCTACGCCGACGGCGACACGCTCTTCACCCTCAGCACCACCCCGGGGGCCTCGCCGCAAGCGATCTTCCAGCACCCTGACCTATGGGACATCTACGCCAAATGGTCACCCGACGGCCGGTGGATCGCCGCCGTCACTGGCCTGGAACACGAGCCGACNGGGGAGTCGGGGCCTAACCTGACGTTTACCTACTGGCTCGTCCCGGCCGGCGGCGGTCCGGCCCGCGAACTGGCCCAACGCGAGACCTACGGCGCGGGATACAGCGCCGACGAGGTGTCCTGGTCGTCCGATGGACAATACCTGCTCGCTCACACCCGAGTTTATGATCTCGCCGGCAATCAATTGATGCCCGAAGGCGTTGGCGGGCTGGATTGGTTGCCCGACCGGCCGCAGTTGATTCACTGGGCGACCGAACAGCCGCGTATCATCACTGTGACCGGCGAGGAGATCGCCCTCGTGGAGCAAAGCGCCACTTATCATTCAGCACTCAACTGGGCCTTATCGAACGACGGTCGCCGCCTGGCCTTCTCCCAGAAGCACACTGATGGCGGCGTATCACTGGCCATCTATGATCTGGAAAGCGGCGAAACGCAGATCGCCGGGAGCATACCAAACGTCATTTACGTTTCCGAGCTGCGCTGGAGCGAAGATGACACTGAACTCATCGCCGGAACCGGCAACGGCGAAGGACGCTACGACATCTGGACGCTGGAGGCCCGACCGGGCGGCGAGGTCGAACGGCTGATGGAGAACGCGGAGTTGATCGAGGTCGTGCCCTATCCCGTTCGCTGACCGGGCAGACCTGACAGGGTGGCGATACAGCTGTTGGTTGGACAACTATCCCGGCCGCCAACCTGTCAGGTATTGAATCAAATGACGTTGTACTCGCGGATGAGCCGCCCTTCGGCGAAGCGCTCGTAGCCTAGTTGGGAGATGTCGAGGGTGTGGGCGCGGCCGTCGAGGATGATCTCGCTCACCAGCAGCCCGGCGATAGGGCCGTGCATGAAGCCGTGGCCGGAATAGCCGGCGACCACGACGAAGTTCTCCAGGTCGGGAATGCGGCCGATGATGGGGTGAGCGTCGGGGGTCACCTCATAGAGGCCCGCCCAGCGCGCCTGCAGCCGGGCATTGGCCAATAGCGGCAGCCGCTCGACGGCCGCCTCCAGATGGGTCAGCTCCCACTCGTCGTCGACGCTCTCGTCGAAGCCGGGAGCCTGGTTGGGGTTGGACATGCCGGTCAGCAAGCCCTCACCCTCGCGGTGGAAGTAGAGGCTGCGGGCGAAGTCAATGACGAACGGGAAGTCGGGCGACAGTTCGGGCAGGGGGCCTGTCGTCAGCATCTGCCGGCGCACGGGTATGATGGGCAATGACACGCCGGCCATGTCGCCGATGAGCGCGGCCCACGGCCCGGCGGCGTTGACCACCGTGTCGCAGGCGATGCGGCCGAGAGGGGTCTGGACGGCCACGACGCGGTCATTTTCGACCTCGATGCCCGTCACCGGCGCGTCGTTAAACGCTCGCACGCCCAGCCGCCGCCCGGCGCTGATATATCCGGCCACGACCCCGTTCGGGTCGGCCAGGCCGTCGCCCGGATTATAGGTGGCGGCGAGCACGTCATCGGCCGCCAGTTGGGGCACGCGCCGCCGCACNTCGTCGCCGGACAGCCACTCCGTGGGCACGCCGAGGCTGTGTTGCAGCGCCACGTTGCGCCGGAACTCGGCCACGTTGTCCTCGGTCGTCGCCAGCAACATGTAACCAGGCCAGCGCAGGTCGATCGGCTGGCCGGTCTCTTCCTCGAACTGTTTGAGCATGGGCAGGCTGAGCAGCGACAGGCGAACGTTGATAGCCGTGCTGAACTGGTAGCGGATGCCGCCGGCGCACTTGCCGGTGGCTCCTTGCCCGAAGAAGCTCTGGCTCTCCAACAAAACGACATCGCGGACGCCCCGCAACGCCAGATGATAGGCCGTGCTGGCGCCCATNACGCCGCCGCCGATGACGACGACCTGGGCGGAAGAAGGAAAGTTACTCATAGTTCGATTGTCGCGCCCAGGCCCAGGGACGGGCCATTGCGCAGGATGATCTGGGCCGCCATCGCGTCCTGGACGGACACGCCAACGGACTTGAAGAAAGTGATCTCTTCGGCGCTGGCTCGTCCTGGCTTGTGCCCGGCGATGACCTCACCGATTTCGGTACTGATGTGGTCGNGGTCGATTTCGCCGGCGTTGAGCGGGATGATCAGGTCGCCCGCTTCGGCCAGCGCGGCCTCGACTGAATCGACAAAGACGCGCGCCCGCCGCACGGTGGTGGCGTCGATCTCCTGCATCTCGGGCGTGTAGGAGCCGATGCCGTTGACGTGCGTTCCGGGGCGCAGATCGCGGCCGTCGAAGACGGGCGTGCGGGTCGTGGTGGCGGCGCAGATGACGTCGGCGGCGGCCACGGCCTCGCGCGGGGTTTGGGCGATGATGATGTCGTCGGGGATGGACCCGAAGCCGGCCATTTCGGCCGCGAATTCCTCGGCCCCGGCCAGGCTGTAGACGTAGACGCGCTCGATGGCCCGCACCGTGCAGACGGCTTCCAGTTGCCGCCGCGCCTGGACGCCGCTGCCGAAAATGGCGGCCACGGCCGCGTCGGGCCGGGCCAGCACGTCGGTGGCCGCGCCCGAGGCCGCGCCGGTGCGGATGGCCGTCAGGCTGCCGCCCTCGATGAGCGCCAGTGGCGCGCCGCTGGCCGGATCGACGGCCATGACGACGGAGTGGATGAGGGGCAGGCCGCGGCCGGTGTTGCTATTGAAAACGGAGACGAGCTTTAGCCCCANCGCGCCGCCGTCGTCGGGAACGTAATAGGGCATGATCAGCGTCACATCGTCGGGCGAAACCTTGAGCGGCGTGCGGAGAGGCACCTGCGCGCGCCCGGCCGAGAGTTGAGCATAGCCGGCTTTAACGCCCTCTATGGCCTCGGCCATGGGCAAAGCGCGTCTCACGTCGGCCGCGGAGTAGAGTCGGAGATTCATAGTGAGGGATAGTAGGGGCAGGTTTGTCACCTGCCCTTGGGCGAGTCACAGACCCGCCCCTACTCGATACCCAGATATACCTTCTGGACCATAGCGTTCTTTTGCAGCGCCTTAGCGTCGTCGCTGAGTACGATCTCGCCTGTTTGCAGCACGTAGCCGCGATTGGCGATGTCGAGGGCCATCAGCGCGTTTTGNTCCACCAATAGCACGGTCGTGCCCTGCTGGTTGATGTCGACGATGGTGCTGAAGATGGCCTCCACCAAGACGGGGGCCAGGCCCATCGACGGCTCGTCGAGCAGCAACAGGCTCGGCCGCGACATCATCGCCCGGCCCATGGCCAGCATCTGCTGCTCCCCNCCAGACATCGTGCCCGCCAGCTGCGTCCGCCGCTCCTTGAGGCGCGGGAACAGTTCGTAAACCTTCTCGATGTCCTCGAGGATGCCCGCTTTGTCATTACGATGGAAGGCGCCCATCTCCAGGTTTTCCAGCACGCTCATGCGGGCGAAGACGCCGCGCCCTTCGGGGACCATGGCGATGCCGCGCGCGGCCAGGTCGCTGGGCTTGTAGCGGTCGAGGCTTTCGTTCTCGAAGGTGACCGAGCCGGTCGTCGGCCGCATGAGCGCGGAAATGGTGCGCAGCGTCGTCGTCTTGCCCGCGCCGTTGCCGCCGATGAGCGTGACGATCTCGCCCTTGTCGACAGTCAGGGAAATGCCCTTGAGGGCGTGGATCTTGCCGTAATAGGCATGGACGTCATGCAGTTCAAGGATGCTCATGCGCCACTCTCCGAGTCGCCGCTAATGGCCAGATGGGCCGCGCCGGCCGCGCCGCGGCCGAGATAGGCCTCGATGACGCGCGTGTTGCGCTGGATGTCGGCCGGCGATCCCTCGGCGATCTTTTCGCCGTAGTCGAGGACGGTGATGTGCTCCGAGATGCCCATGACGACGCGCATGTCGTGCTCGATGAGCAGTACGGTAATGCCGATCTCGTCGCGCAGGTTGCGGATGAACTCCGTCGTCTCGGCCGTCTCTTTGGGGTTCATGCCGGCCGTTGGCTCATCGAGGAGCAGTAGCTTCGGGTTGCCGGCCAGCGCCCGGGCGATCTCCAGCCGGCGCTGGTCGCCATAGGGCAGATTGCGGGCCAGGCTGTCGCCTTTGCCGCGCAGGCCGACGAAGTTGAGGAGCTGGTTGGCCTCGACGACCGCCTTCTCTTCCTCGGCCCGCGTGCCGCGCAGCCCGAAGATGGGGCCGAACCACGGCGAGCGCAAGCGCGGTTCCATGCCGGCCAGGATGTTCTCGATGGCCGACATGTAGGCGAAGAGGCGGATGTTTTGATACGTCCGGGCGATGCCCAGCTTGGTAATCTGGTCCGGCGATTTGCCCTTGATCGAGTGGCCGTCGAACACAAACTCGCCCTCGTCAATCTGATAGAACCCGGTGATGCAGTTGAAGAACGTCGTCTTGCCCGCGCCGTTGGGGCCGATGATGCTGACGATGCTGCCTTTCGGGATAGNGAAGCTCAGATTGTTGACGGCGATCAGACCGCCGAAGCGTTTGGTTACGTTGGTTGCTNCCAGAATATTGCTCATAGCGGTTTTCTCTAGACGAGCGGCTGGACTTCCTCGTGATGAATCCCTTCCAGCGCNGCTTCCTCTTCCGNGGCATGCAACTCGCGACGGGTGACGGCCGAAGGCCACAGCCCTTCCGGCCGCACGAGCATCATCACGATCAGCAAGATACCGTACATCAGCAGCCGGTATTCCTCGAACTCGCGCAGCAACTCCGGCANGCCGACGAGCACGAATGCGCCGAGGACTACGCCGGGCAGGCTTCCCAGACCGCCGACGATGACAATTGCCAGCACGTTGATCGAGATNGTGAGTTCGAAGCTGTTGGGAAAGACCGAACCAATGCGCGAGGCGAACAGAGAGCCGGCCAGACCGGCGAAGCTCGCGCCTATGGAAAAGGCNAGNAACTTNGTGACCGTCAGGTTGACGCCCACGGCNTCGGCNACATCNTCGTCCTCGCGCATGGCCATCCAGCGNCGACCNAGGCGGCCGTCACGCAGTCGACCGGCGATGAACCAGGCCAGGATGCAACCGGCGAGAATGAGGTAGTAGAACTGCTGCGGCGAGACAAACTGGAACTCACCGATGGTNGGGCGGCCGATGTTCAGGATGCCTTGCGCGCCGCCGATAACCGGCTTGAGCAGGTCGGANCGGACCAGCACNCGGATGATCTCGCCGAAACCCAACGTGACGATGGCCAGATAATCGCCGCGCATGCGCAGGACGGGNATGCCCAGAATGACGCCGGCNAGCGTAGCCGAGAGCACGGCGATGGGCACGGCCAGCCANTAGCTCATGCCCAGCCCCAGATCNCCGCTAGAGGTGATGAGCGCCGTCATATAGGCGCCGATGGCGAAAAAGGCCACGTAGCCGAGGTCGAGCAGGCCGGCAAAGCCGACNACGATNTTCANGCCCAGGGCCATCAGAACAAANATGCCGACCTGGTCCAGGACGTTGGTCAGGAACACGCCCAATACCTGCGGTAGAATNAGCAGGAAGATGAGCAAGGCCAGCGTTGTGATGCGCTTGGACCGCGCCGCGCGCTCCGGGGTCATGCTCGCCTGGCGGCGGGCGTAGGCCTCGCGGCCGCGCTCCGACCACAGGATAGCCGCCAGCAGCGAGATGACGAAGACGCCGATGGCCGCGACAAGGGTGATACCTTTGGTGCCGAAGAGCACCCGCACCGTGTTGCGCTCGAACAACTCGTTGGCGATGTTGAGCGGCACGTCGGAGAATAGTGCGAAGGCGAGTGTCACCATCAGGGCCGTGACGACCGGCCGGCGCACCCGACCAGGGATCAGGTGGAGCGCGGCCCCCAGCAGACCGAGAAGCGTCATCACGCCGATTAACCAGCCCAATCCGGCGGCCGTCGCTCCCAGGTCATTGGTCAGGATTTCGACGAGGGCGGGCGAGATGTTGACGAAGAATTCTCTGATACCTGGCCAGGCGCTGGCCAGCACCGCCAGCAGGGCGACGGGGATAGAGGTGATGAGGCCGGCCACCGCGCCGCCCAGAAGCGTCGGGATAAGGCTGTGATGGCCTTCCTTGCCGAGGCTCAGGTAACCGGCCGCCAACGCCGGGGCGAATAGCAAAACCTGGCCGAGCGTAAGGTAATTAACAATAAGCGCGCGCTCGTCGAACGCTTCCACCATACCGATGACGCTGGCTACCAGCTCGACGAGGCCCATCAGGAGGCCAATGCGAATGACGTAACGCCAGTTAATGCTTGCCATGATGATTTNCCTCCTTAGGCCTTCTTCTCNGCNAGCCGCTCGCCGATGATGCCNTGCGGCCGGAAGATGAGCACGAGGACGAGCAGCAGGAAGGCGGTCACGTCCTTGAGTTGGTGCGCGCCGGGCAGGCCCAACCCCTCCAGGAAGAGCGGCGGGCCGACGGCCTCGATGACCCCGAGGAAAAGGCCGCCCAGCGCCGCGCCGGGTATGCTGCCGATGCCGCCCAACACGGCGGCGGTGAAGGCTTTGATGCCGGGCACAACACCCATCGAGAAGATGACCTGTTTGAAGACAAGCGCCCAAAGCACGCCGGCGATGCCGGCCATGGCCGCGCCAACGGCGAAGGTCGTGGCGATGGTGCGGTCGACATTGATGCCCATCAGGGTGGCCACGTCTTTGTCTTCGGCCACGGCGCGGATGGCCTTGCCGGTCTTGGTGCGCATAACGAACATGTAGAGGCCGAGGAGGGCGGCGATGGAGGCAGCAAAAACGACGATGCGCGTTTTCAGTAGGGTGATACCCATTACGGTAACCGTGCCGTTTAGCACCTCAGGCACCGGGAAGGGCTTCAGGTCCGCCCCGAAGAGGCCGCGGAAGATGTATTGCCAGAAGAAGGACGCGCCGATGGCCGTGATGAGCGGCACGAGGCGCGGCGCGCGGCGCAACGGGCGGTAGGCGATCCGCTCCGTCAGCAGCGCCACTCCCATCGAAGTCAGCACCGAGGCGACCATCACGATCACCAGATAGAGGATCGGCTGGCTGTTCATGAAGCCGCTGGAGGCCAGCACCGAGGCCACCAGCACGGTGGAGGTCATGGCTCCGGACATAAAAAACTCGCCATGGGCGAAGTTAATCATGAACAGTACGCCGTAGACCATCGTGTAGCCGAGCGCGATCAGGGCGTAGAGGCCCCCCTGCGACAGACCGGACGCGATGAAGTCGATCCAGTCGCTGCCGTCATATTGCGTGCCCACGTTGAAGAACAGCTTGCGGACGGTTCCGACAATGACAAGGACGATAATAACTGCGCGAAATATCCAGAGAGCCAGACCAATCCAATCCAGTTCTTTGAGGCGCTGTGTTAACGTCATAGTTTGCCTCCTGATTTAACCCCCACCCAACAAGACGACGCAATATGATTAGGGTAATAGATGTTAAAACCGCCGATTTGTCAGGTTTATTTGATGATGGCTATATAAATCATAGGCTCCGGAGGTGGAAGTCGCCGCCTCGAGCCGGAGCCTAACCGTACATGTAATGGAAGATGGGGCGACCCCCGCAAGGAGAGTCGCCCCATTTCAGTTAACGAATCAGTTTAGGGCCAAACGCGGACGAACTCGCCGCCCTGGACTTCGCTGACGGAGATCTTCGGGTCGGCGCAGTCGCCGAACTCGTTGCAGGTGATGGTGCCAGTGATGCCTTCCATGCCGGAGGTGGCGTAGAGGGCGTCGCGTAGCGCCTGACGGCCGATGATCAGATTGCCGTCACCGTCCTGCTGGGCCACAGCCTCGATCGCGTCCAGGAGCATTACCGTCGCGTCATAGGCGTGGGCGTGGAACGGCGCGGTCGGCTCGGTGCCGTAGTCGGCCTGGTACATCGGCAGGAACTCGTCCTGGTAGAAGGTGTTGCTGAAGGCCAGGTCGGGACCGGACACATACATACCCTCGGACGTATCGACCGTGTTCTCCAGGAAGCTGGGCGACTGGATACCATCGGCGCCGGCCAGGTAAACACTTTCCAAACCGGAGATGTTCTTGGCCGTATTCGTGATGAGCGAACCCAATGGGATAAACACAGGATAGTAGAGGAATTCGGGGCCGGCCGCGGCAACCGTGGTCAGCAGCGGCTCGACGTTGGTCGCGTCAGCAGCTTCCGCCTCGAAGGCGACCATTTCGCCGCCCTTGGCGACGAACGCGTCGGCGAAGGCCTGGGCCAGACCCTCGGTGTAGGGGTCGCCGTCATGGACGGCGGCAGCCTTGGTCACGCCGAGCACATCGTAGGCATAGTCGGCCATCGCCGCGCCCTGGATGAGGTCATTGTGGGCCGTGCGCAGGTAGCCGGGCTTGAACGCCTGGGCCGGGTCCGTCAACGCCGGGGAGGTGTTGGACGGGGAGATCATCACGTAACCCGCGTCGGAAATGATCTGGGCCATCGGCACGCCAGCGCCGGAGCAGCTGGTGCCGATCGCGCCGACGATCTGCGGGTTGGCCACGATCTTGGTGCCGGCCGTCTGGCCGCCTTCAGCGTTGCAACCATCATCCTCGGCGATCAACTCGACCGAATGGCCGAGCACGTCGCCGCGCATCTTGAGCGCGATCTCGACACCGCGCTGGGAGTCAAGGCCCAGGTCGGCGTTGGGGCCGGAGATGACCAGCGCCGAAGCGATCTGGATCGGGTCGCCGGCGGCGACTTCAACACAGCCGATCGCGTCGGTACATTCCATCGAGCCGGTTTCCTCGGCTGGCGCTTCCTCCGCGGGGGCTTCTTCCTCGGCCGGCATTTCCTCAGCCGGGGCTTCTTCCTCGGTCGGCGCGTTGGTGCCGCCGGATGGCTGGCAGGCCACCAGGGCTAGCGCACCTAGAAGCAGCAAGACTAAAAGCAGTGACAGACGTTTCATTATTCTTCTCCTCTATTCTGTTTTGAACGTAATGTCTAAGTCTAAAAAACTTGACACCGAACCGGTCTCATACCGGTCGTTACCACCATGTTTGTGTCGGCGGATTTCCCGCTCGATGCGTAGGATTCTCCCTGTTGAGCACCACCTCCTCGGTATTGCTTTCTCCCGTTTAGAGATACCTAGCACCCTAGGCTATGGGGATGGAATTCTAGAGGTACATGGGGCGCTTGTCAACCCAAAAACCCTACTCTACTCGTAATCCTCCAGCACCTCGGTATATTGTCCCGTCACCATGAAAATCACGCGCTCGGCCAGGTTGGTCGTGCGGTCGCCGATGCGCTCCAGATTGTGGGCGACCCACAACAAATAGGTTGGAATCTCGGCGACGTTTTTGTTGGCCATTTCGGCCATGGCCTCGCCGAAGAACTTGCGGTACTGGTTGTCGATCTTCCGGTCGCGCTTGACGATGGCGTTGGCTTTTTCCACGTCCCGCTCGATGTAAGCTTCTATCGCCCGATGCAGCATATCCCGCGCGCGCTTCGTCATCTTGGGCAGGCGCGAGAGCTTCAGCCGCAGAGGCTGCGACTCGTCGTCGGGCTGCTGGTCGGACTCGGCCACCGCGATGGCAGCCGGCTCATCTATAGCGATGGGCTCAAAGACCACCGGCCGCGGCATCTCCTGCAGGCGCTGGACGATCCGGGCGATGCCCGCGGCGTGATCGCCGATGCGCTCCAGCTCGATGGCGAAGTGGATGGCGGCAATGACCGTNCGCAGGTCACGCGCCAGAGGTTGCTGGGTGGAAAGAATGACGTANGCTTTCTCCTCGATNTGGAACCGCAGGCGGTTGATGTCCGCGTCGCCGGCGATGATNGTCTCGGCCAGNGCGGCGTCATTGGTCAACAGTGCGTCGATCGAGCTGCCGATGGCGTTGTCAACCATGCTGCTGAGAGCCAAAACGGATTGGCTCAGTTCGTTTAGTTCCGTATCGAGCAAAGCTCGGACGAGCGTCGACATAGTTGATCTCCTGCCTGCGATTACTCCGAGGCGAAGCGGCGCTTATTCCCCAGACTCTTCAACGGTGGCTTCCAGCAAGTGCGCGGCTTCGCCATCGAAGGCGGCGCGTAAGGCGTCGTACTGTTCCTTTGGCAGCGGCTTTAGGTTGATCGATTGCTGGCGCAGCGCGCCGGATAGCTTGGAAGCATGAACCGCCGGGATCCGCGACTCTTTCACGTCGAGCGNGCNGATGTTCTGGGCTGTNAAGACGATGATNGGNANNAGAGGCGCNCCNGCNGCCGCGGGNGCATGTTCGCGGATGAACTCGGCCATTTTGGCCGCCTGCGCCTCCGCCTCGCGNGTGGGGTTGCCCANCCCCTCGCGGCCGAAGAAGCGGCGCATGCCCAGGCCTGTTTGCTGCCAGCTATCCCCGTTGGCCGTGATGCGGCCGTTCTGGAACTTGGCCGTCAGCACAAANACGCCGGTNGGCAATAGCAGCACNTGGGGGGCGGGCAGCAGATAGTGGTAGATACGGCCGTCCTTGCGGGCGAACTTGCTGGCCGCGCGGTCGAGAACGACGTCCATGCGCGGCTGGCGCAAATAGCGGTGCGCATAGTGAAGCCCAACCTGTGANAGGCTGTAGCCCACCAGAAGCGCCAGCAGTTGGTAGAGNAAGACGTTGGCCTGGTCGTCAAATACGAAGATGATCACNAGACCGGCGACCAGGGCCGCCAGACCGGCCAGACTTAATATCTGGGCCAACCGGCCCAGCCGAGCAATTCGTTGTTCGTCGCGTAGTACTATCATGAAGTTAGGTCCGATTGCGCCAGGCATCAGGCCTGGAATATGGGGGTATTATCCGCAAATAAAGCGGTTTGGTCAGATCGATCCACCCCCAGATGTTTGATTATTGTCCGTTGGAATAGCGCCCCAGAACCAGACAGGCGTTTTGCCCGCCCAGGCCGAAAGAGTTTTTGAGCGCGATGTTGATCGACGCCGGTCGCGGGGCGTTGGGCACGTAGTCGAGATCGCACTCCGGGTCGGGCGTCTCGTAGTTCCAGGTGGGCGGGATGAGGCCGCGGCCTAGGCCCAGCAACGTGAAGATCGACTCGATGGTTCCGGCCGCGCCCATCGCGTGCCCCATCGCTGATTTCGTGCTGCTGATCGGCACTTCGTAGGCTCGCTCGCTGAACAGGCGCTTGATGGCCAGCGTC
The DNA here is from genome assembly GCA_014237545.1 of Ardenticatenia bacterium. Lineage (GTDB taxonomy): Bacteria > Chloroflexota > Anaerolineae > Promineifilales > Promineifilaceae > Promineifilum. The sequence goes on from JAACJX010000523.1 coordinate 21,481, forward strand.
TCGGTAGCGTCGTTGACCGGGGTCGACGTGCCGTGGGCGTTGATGTAATCGACGTCGCGCGGCGTCAGCCCGGCGTCATCCAGTGCCCACTGCATGGCGCGGATGGCGCCCCTGGCTTCGGGATCGGGCGCGGCTACGTGATAGGCGTCAGACGACGACGCGTGGCCCAGCACCTCGCCGTAGATCCGCGCGCCGCGCTCCAGCGCCTTGTCGAGACGCTCCAGAACGACGATGGCCGCGCCTTCGGCCAGAATGAAGCCGTCGCGGTCTTTGTCGAACGGCCGGCTGGCGCGCTCGGGCGAGTCATTGTAGCGGGTGGACAGGGCGCGCATNGCCCCGAACCCGACGATGGCCGAGACGTGGATTAAACCCTCGACGCCGCCGGCGAGCATCATGTCGGCCGCGCCGCGGCGGATAAACTCCGCCCCTTCGCCGATCGTCTGTGTGCCCGTGGCGCAAGCGGCGACGATGGTGCTGAG
>JAACJX010000425.1 GCA_014237545.1 Ardenticatenia bacterium
AAATATCTGGCGCAAGGAGTGCGACAGTATGCCGGTGGCCTGGGCCGCGCTGGATAACGATGACGATCATCTCTTCCGGTTCTGGACAACCGTAATCACTGCCCTCCAGACTGTCCGCCCGGGCCTGGGACAAAAGTTGTTGCCTTTCCTGCATCGTTCTTCGGCCATCACGCCAGCCGATATTGTGACGCAGTTGGTCGATGAACTGGCGTGTGTCGAGAGTGATTCATACTGTATCGGCCTGGTACTGGACGATTTTCACCATATCAGACAGGCCGACATTCACGCGTCTGTGCAGATGTTTTTGGAACACCTGCCGTTGAGTATGCAGTTGGTCATTTCCGGGCGAGCACGGCCGCCGCTGGCGTTGGGCTTGCTGCGCGCCACCGGTGTCGTCACCGAACTGGAACTGGATGATCTGCGCTTCACTTTGCCCGAGGGGATCGCTTTTCTGGAGCGTCATGTCACGGGCGAACCGCTGGCCTACCGCGACATGGAAGTGCTGGTCAATCGTACCGGCGGCTGGGTGGTGGGTCTCAAGCTGGCTGTGCTGGCCCTGAATAAGCAGCCCGACCGCCGGCACGTGGTCGATACATTCAATGGCGCTCACGTCTTTCTGCGGGAATATTTCATGGAGACAGCCCTGCGCCAGCAATCGGAGGCGGCTCAATCCTTCTTGCTGAAGACATCGATCCTGCAGCAACTTACCGGCGACTTGTGCGATGCCGTGACTGGCCGGAGTGACGGCACCAAGATGCTGGCCGACTTGTGGCAGGAAAACATGTTCATCATTCGCACGGAAGATCGATCGTGGTATCGCTACCACGATCTGTTTGCCGAGATGCTGCGCAGCCAATTGCAGCGCCAGTTTCCTGATCAAGTTCCCGAACTGCACCGGCGGGCGGCCAACTGGTACGTGTCGCAAAACATTTCCACCGACGCAGTGAACCATTTTCTATTCATCGAGGATTGGGAGGCAGCAGCCGAGGTAATCGAAGATGTCGGCTTGCGCGAGTTGGCCAACTCAGGGGAAGACTCGCGCCTGTTGCGCTGGGTTCAGCGCCTGCCGGAAACCGTCGTGCAACGCCACCCAACGCTGCTGTTCGTTTATTTGCGCCTGGCCAATCTGGCGCTGCCGCGAGACGAGGTCACGCGTTTTCTAAAAAGCCTCGAGCACGACCTCACCGCCAAGCCGCTCTCCGAATTGACCCCGAGCGAACAGGACGTACTCGACGAGGTGCGTCAAATCAGGCTCCGCTGGATAGACAAGGGCGCCGCTATTTCCCCCAATGTTGCCGGCAAGATACCAGACCCGCGATGGGAATTACTCGACGCGCTCCTCATCACCGAGACCTTCAATAAACCCAAGACGCCTGAGGTGGGAGCGCAAGTGCGCGAGATCTACGAACGCGCCCGGGCGGAAGGGAATCTGTTCGTCATCATCCTGGCCGGCACCGACCTGTCGAACCGCGCCCTTGTCCAGGGCAATCTCCGGCAAAGCGAAAAGATCGCCTATCAGATATTGCAACAATCTTTGCTCCAGCGCGGCCACCTCCCCGAGACAGCCAGCATCGCCATGTCGTTGCTCAGCCAGGTATGTCTGGCGCGCAACGAGTTGACCCAAGGGCACCAATTGCTGGACCGCGCCCTGGCCATCGACCCCAACCCAACCAGCTCCAATATGCTGGTGACCAACGCCATGGTTCGCGCCAGGCTTCTCTCGGCCGAGGGCCGGCACGCTGAGGCGCAGTCGACCATCCAGTCGGCGCGCATGTTGCAGTCCCTTCGTCCCTCGGGCACGTGGTGCGACCAGGACTTGGCTGCCTATGAGGCGCGGTTTGCGCTGCGACAGGGCAGCTGGGCGGCCGCGCGGCAATTGTTGCGGGAAGGCGATTTTCAGGACAACCACGCGCTCTCGGAACTTGTCGAGGCGGAGATCGCCCTGGCGCGCGAGCAGGCGGAAATAGCCGAGGAGATGTTGACCCATTTTGTGGCTAAATACCCGGCCGGCTTTCCCAATGAATCGAGCCTGGATGCGCGAGTGATGCTGGCTCAGGCGTTATTCGCGCAGAACAAGATGAACCTGGCGCGCCGGATACTGGCCGAGGCCGTGCAACTGGCGTCGCCGGAATGGTACATACGTCCGTTCCTGGATTATGGCCGCCCTCTCATTCCCCTCATGTCAATGATGGCGCAAACTCATAGCTTAAGCGCTGAACATGAGAGGTTCGTCTGCGAAACTCTCCAGTTGCTTGGACACAACGGGCGTGATTCACACTCATTGCCGGATGAAAGCCTGAGGTCGCTGGCTACGGCCGCGTCGATCACCAGTCGCGAGCAGGAGGTGCTAAAGCTGTTGAGCCAGGGTTATTCCAATCGCGAGATCGCCGATGAACTTTGTGTCTCCATCGGCACAGTGAAGACCCACCTGGCCCATATCTATGGCAAGCTGGATGTCGCCAGTCGGGTGCAGGCCGTCACCACGGCCCGCTCATTGAAACTTATCTGACGGAGAGTTAGCCGTTTCATCCGGCACGATTCACGCCCGCCGGTAGACAACGCCTGGCCGGCGGGCGGAATACAGGCCAATGGGAATTTAATCGCGCTTGAATTTCGAATAATCGGGCGCGGCGTAACGCGTGCGACCGCCGTCGCTGACCTCCATCATCGCCTTGACCTTCATCTGCAACCCGAAGAGAGTGATGAACCCCTCCGCGTCGGCCTGATCATAGACATCTTCCTGGCCAAAGGTGGCGAAATCCTCACGGTACAGGCTGTGCGGGCTATATCGGCCGGCAACAATAACGTTTCCCTTGTAGAGCTTGAGCCTGACCCAACCGGTGATAGTTTTCTGAGTCTCGTCCACAAAGGCTTGCAAGGACTCGCGCAGCGTGTGATACCACATGCCGAAATAGGTCAGTTCAGCGTAGCGCAAGGCCATTTGCTGTTTGAAGTGCAGCGTCTCGCGGTCCAGACAGAGCGATTCCAACTCGCGATGGGCGGCGTAGAGAATGGTGCCGCCGGGCGTCTCGTAGACCCCACGCGACTTCATGCCCACAAGCCGATTCTCCACCAGGTCGATGCGACCGATCCCGTGCTTGCTGCCCAGTTTGTTCAACGTCTCGATGACCACGGCCGGCGGCAACTGGATGCCGTTGACAGCCGTTGGCATGCCCCGTTCGAATGCGATCTCGACGATCTCGGCCTCGTCGGGCGCGTCTTCCGGCGAAACCGTTAGCTGAAACATGGACGGTTCCGGTTCGTTGGCCGGATCCTCAAGGATGCCGCCCTCGTGCGACAGGTGCCACATATTAGCGTCGCGGCTGTAGATCGACTTCTCGGTTTGCGTCACGGGCACATTGTGGGCGCGGGCATAGGCCAGCGCATCCTCGCGGGAGCGAATATCCCATTCGCGCCACGGAGCGATGACTTTCAACGTCGGATTGAGAGCCTTGTAGGTCAGTTCGAATCTCACCTGATCATTGCCCTTGCCCGTGCAGCCGTGGGCCACGGCATCCGCGCCCTCGGCCTCGGCCACCGCTACTTGCCATTTGGCGATGAGCGGCCGGGCCACCGATGTGCCAAGTAAATACTGGCGTTCGTAGACCGCGCCAGCCTGCATCATGGGAATGAGGAAATCTTTGGCGAACTCATGCCGCAAATCCTCAATGATCACCTTACTGGCTCCACTGGCCAATCCCTTCTCCTCCAAGCCTTCGAACTCGTGATCACCCTGGCCGATATTGGCGCAGAAGCAGATGACCTCACAGCCATAATTCTCGCGCAGCCAGGGCACAATAACCGAGGTGTCGAGGCCGCCGGAATAGGCGAGGACGACTTTCTCCACAACCGGTCTGGACATTGTAATTTCTCCTACGGATAACAGAATAGGTTTTTCGGCAGGCGTTCGGCGATTTTCAGCGGGGGAAACAGGCCGCCATCCGCTGGCGGATGGGGACGACGCTCTAGGGCTAAGTGGGTGCGCCAAGTGTAGCACGACGGCCGTCTCGTCACAATTTTCAATCAGGGGGCAACTACTGCAATCGCGCCATACCTTTTCGGGGAATCGCTCGCGGTTTGTAACATGAAAACCGGCGCGCTGGAAGAAGCGAACCGCCCGGGTCAGGGCGAAAAGCGTTTCGATATTCCGCCGGCGGGCCTCGAAGACGAGCGCTTTCATGAGCGTGCTGCCCCAGCCGCCGCCTTTGGCCCGATCGTGGACGGCCAGCGATCTCACCTCGGCCAGAACGGGGGAATACGCGTAGAGAGCCACGCAGGCGACGATATCGTCCGCCTCATCTTTGGCGATCAGCCAATCGTTCAGTGTTTCACGGATGGACGCGACCGTCCGCGGCAACAGATCGCCGCGACGGGCGTGCTCATTCACCAGGTGGAGGATGCCCGGAATGTCTTCGTAGCGGGCGGGTCGGATGTTCACGGAATTCTGATCGATGTAAGACAGCGTATAACCGAAATGTACCGGTGTGCCACGAAAAAAGCCACCCATTGGGGTGGCTTTTTGGTAGCTGAGGGACGTGGATTCGAACCACGACTCACGGAGTCAGAGTCCGTTGTTCTGCCGTTAAACTATCCCTCAATGTCGCCGCATTATACCATCCGGGGCGCAGGTGGGCAACAACTCTTAGCGCCGTATCGGCCCGGAAATCACGGGCTTAGAGCCGGGCGGCAACCTCTATCAACTCCGGGATGTGATCGGCGTAGTGGCCATAGGTGTTGCCCTCGATCCATTTGTAGAAAGGTTCGCCCTCCGTCCAGGCNAACCGTTGCGGATCGAACAGATCGTCAGCCGGCGCGGTTTCGGCAATGTCCAGCAGTTTCTCATACGCCTCGAGTTCGTTGATTTGCACGATTCCCAGGGGGACAAGCTGGTTGTCCTCATACACGCGCGCATTTAGGTCNTCGAGGCCCAGGCTGTCGATAGTGTCCTGTGGCACGTCGCCGCTCGAGAGTATGCTATAGAGATTAACCATCCGGTTTTCCCAGAAGCCTATGTGGGCGATCAGGTCTTTGACCGACCAGCCGTTGGCCAGGACGGCATCGGCCATGTGTCGTTTATCGAATTGGCCCAAAGCGCTCTGGAGTTCTTCTCGCCCTTCACGGATATTATTCAGCAGCTCGACGCGATCCATTCCATTGACTCCTTTGCCTCGGATTTCAGCGGAGAAAAGATATCACAAGTATACCGCNTTTGGGCCTGGTATGTGGGCGCGTCATGGTTTCGTCGCCTGGACGCCCGAAAAGCGTATCCTGGATTACTGCCAAGGGTTTAGCATGTGATAGAATAGACGATTATCTAATAACAGGATGCCATGCGGGGCATCTGAAACAGTCATATGGCAATTTCATTAGCATCATCGAAGGCTCGNCCCGTTCCGGTCGAGCATCGCAAGAACTTCAACCACCTCATTCTCGATATCGCCTGGTTCGGCATTCTCAACGGCAGCGCCATTGCCTTCGTCGCTGTCTATGCAACGCGGCTGGGGGCGAGCACNTTCCAGATAAGCTTGNTGAATGCGACGCCGGCCATCGTCAATNTGATCTTTGCGCTGCCCGCCGGCCGCTGGCTCCAGGACCAGCGCATCAGCCGAGCCACGTTTTACGCCTCCATTCTCCATCGCTGGTTCTACCTGGTGTGGATCTTTTTACCGTTTTTCTTCTCGGCCCAAGAGCAGGTGTGGCTGATTGTATTGCTGACAGTGCTGATGAGCATACNCGGCACCGCGCTGGCCATCGGCTTCAATGGCTTGTTCGCCGCCACAGTCCCCCCGGAGTGGCGGGCCCAGATCGTCGGCGTGCGCAATGCGGCCTATGCCCTGACATCCATTGTCGTCACGCTGATCTGCGGCCGGCTGCTCGACATGCTGCCCTTCCCCACGGGCTATCAGGTCGTGTTCCTGATTGGCTTCGTCGGGGCGACCATGAGCAGCCTGCACCTGTGGTTTATCCGGCCCGCCGATGAACACCGCAAGCCGGGAAATGGTAAAAGTCTCGGGGACTGGGCTCAGCCGGGCGTGATGAGCATGTGGCAAGGGCTGCGCACAACGGTGGGATTGCGGTTTCTGATGCGTCCTAAATCGCTCCATAGCCGCTGGTTTAACCCAATCAGGGATCTAAATTTTCGCAAGGTGCTGGTGCTCGTCTTCGCGCTTCACCTGACGCTCTTCCTGGCCGTGCCCCTCTTTCCCATTTATCTCGTTCGCGAGATGGGGTTAAGCGACCAGATCATTGGCTTGGGAAACAGCATCTTCTACATTGCCCTTTTTCTGGCGTCCACACGTCTGGACACGGTCACGCGGCAATTGGGGAACAGGCAGACGATGGCGCTGGGGGTGATAATCATCAGCCTCTATCCGGCGCT
>JAACJX010000547.1 GCA_014237545.1 Ardenticatenia bacterium
GACATGAATGTCGTCGCCTCGCTGCCCAGCCTCGTCACGACCACGCTGGCCGTGGCCGTGCCGTGGACCATTGCCGCGTGGCTGATGGGCGCGCTGCGCCTGCCGGGTGATGAATCGGGCCGGTGGTGGTTCGGCTGGATCATCGCCGCCTGGTTCATCGCCGCGCCGTTGGGCCTTCTCCTGCGGGCGCTCATCCGGGGACAACAATCGATACCCGTGCCGTTCATGCTGGTGATGATCGGCCTGGGCGGGTTGTTCATATTGGCCTGGCGGGCCGTTGTCTACTGGTGGGCGCGGCGCAAGCGCGGCTGAGCCGGCCGGCGCCTACTCGTCCATGTGCTTGTGCTCGACCATCATGCAGCGGTCCATGACCACCAGCAAGCCGGCGGCGCGGGCGCGGGCGGCCGACTCCTCATCCTCGATGCCCAGCGGCATCCACACCGCCTTCGCGCCGATGGCGATGGCCTGATCGACGGCCGGCCCCATGCGCTCCGGCGTCAGGTAGAGCAGGGCCACGTCCACCGGTTCGGGGATGTCGAGCATGGACGCATAGGCCGGGCGGCCGAGGCCGATCTCCAGCCGCGGGTTNACCGGGATCACCGTATAGCCGTGGCCCTTNAGNTAGGCCGGGGCGTAGAAATTCGGCCGCCGCCGGTCGCGGTCGCTGAAGCCGACGACGGCGACNGTGCGGNACTGGGTCAAAATGTGGCGAATGGTTTCGTNCTGCGGGTCGTTGTTGCTCATGGGCGGAAGGGTATAGGGATTTGGCGAAGATGCAAGTAGGGGCGGCCAGGNAGCGGCCGATNGCAATCGCTGTCCCAATCGCAATCGCTGTCCCGCTGGCAATCGCTATCGTTCTTTGCTTCAAGGTAGCGACTTGGAAACCGAGTTTTTTCCGAAAAACTCGGTTTCTATTCCTACTTTCCCACTGCTTACTGCCCACTCACCCCAAACGGCTCAACCGTAATGGGCCGGTCGTCGTAGATCAACTCATCCAGGCAGACCTTGCCGCCGCTGGAGCCTTGCTTGCTCAGGATGCCGAGGTCGGCCCGGTTCANCTCGCCGAACCCGCTCAGATCGACCTGTTCCTCATACCCCNTATCGCCGTTGACGGCCAGGCCCACCAANCCGCGNCCGGCGTCCCAGGTGGTATCGACCCGGAAGAAGCCGCTGGCCGGGACGGGGACCCAGGGCATCGCCGGCCCGCCCACCGGCTGGTAGCGCGCGCTGAGCACGTTGTTGACCTTGCCGATTTGCAGCGCCGCCACCGCCACCGGCGGCTCGATCCGGCTGTCGGCGTACTGCTGCAACAGGGTCAGGGTCGCGCCGTTGGCCAGGTTGTAATCCTTCAGGTTCAGGTAGACNCGCGTGTAGACCACANCGTTGGGCGACCAGTTCGGCCCCAGGCTGGCGATGAAGCGCATGCCGACCGGCGTGCCGGCCAGTTGCAGNCCNGCNCCGTCCACGCCGCAGGCGGCCGTCAGGTTGGCGGCCTTCACCTTCTCCGTGTCGATGTAGTTGAGTTTGGCCGCGTCCTTAATCGACGTTTTGAAGCGCCCGCGNTTCAGCGCGGAGCAATTGAACCGGTCGGNGAAGAGATAGTCGCTNTCCGGCGCGGCCGGCTCCTGNGGGAAGTTGCCGGACAGGAAGCGGTCCATCACGTTGCGGGTGATGCGGTCCACGGCCGGCTGCTGCAGGCCCAGCACCCAGCCGGTGGTGCCGGCCGAGAAGACCGCCCCGCCGGCCGGCGTCGTGTAGAGGCCCATCGCCGCCACGCCGTTGAGGGNGCGCTGCTTGCTCTTAACCGGCACGATACCCAGGATGGTGAAATTCCCCGGCGTGCCCGTCCCGGCGATGGCGCCGAGGATGGTGGATCCGTCGGCGGCGCAGTTGAAGGCCAGCCCGTCCGATTCCTTGTCGTGGATGGACGTGTTGACCGTCGGCCCCTTGCCGAACAACTGGTTTTCGGCCAGCCCGGTGCCGTCGAAGATCCAGTGGCCGGCGTTGATGACGTTGTAGCCGTTNCCCTTGCCGCCGGGATAGCCGCCGTAGGGCCAGTGGAGGCCGGTGATGGTGAAGGAGCTGTCGAAGATGGGCCGGTCCCAGTTGACGTCGGTGGAGAGATCGGCCGCCTNCTGCGGGTCCTTGCGCCAGGCCTTGTAGCCGATCATCGTCCGGCCGTTGTCCTCAAANCGAACCTGCCACCACATCGTGTTGCCNCTCAGGTTCATGAAGCGNCCGCCGTCATCGATGAACGTCTTCACCCGCTGGCGCATGTCGTAGGTCCAGTACTCGCTGTGGCCGGCNATGATGACCACGTCGTAGCCGTCGAGCAGGTCGGGCACAAACTCCAGGTCATANGTCGCGGCGTAATCCATCNGGTAGCCGGCTTGCTCNGCCCAGACGACAAANTGGCGCTCCCAGCGGTCGTACAGGCCGAGACCGTTGGCATACGGCCGGTTGAAGCTGACCCACTGGGCCTTCACCGTATTCCCGAAGCCATAGAGCGATCCGCCGCCGAAGTCGTTGTAGGCGTGGTAGGTGTTGACCGAGGCCAGGAAAAGGATGCGCTCCGTGGGCCGCGGGGCGCGGACGAAGAAGAGGGTCTGCAGCGGGCGGCCGTCGCGTCGCGGGATGTCGACGATNTAGGCGCCGCTCGGCCAATCCTCGGGCACGGTGAAGCTGGCCCCCACNGGCCAGTTGCAGCCCGTGGCATAGCCGTTGACGCANTTGTAGTTATTGGTGTCGACGTCGGGGATGGAGCCCATGAACTGGCGCGTGGCCCCATCCCGATAGATCGACAGGGNATATTTGGCNCCNTAGCCGTTGGAGATGTGGAAATCGAGGCTCTCGCCCGGCAGGACGGAGACCTTCGACGGATAGGCGCCGGTGGAGCTGTTGACCGTCCTTTCGGCCGCGGTGTCCACGCCGCTCTCCCCCGGCANCTCAAACTCGGACGAGGGAGCGACGGCATGGGGCGGNATGCCTCTGACGGTGTTGGGTTGGCAAGCCCCGGCGAATAGCAGGACAAACAGAAAGACAATNCAGNAGACGCGACTNTGNTTGAGCGAGAACACGACAACACTCCTCGGCGGGCATCCCCGTCGATTGCANCCGGACAAANTCCGCCGGNTTNCGTTGTCCTATGCCTGGCCCTTCNCCCCAAACATCCCGCGTGGGATGTTCTCTCCAAGCGTGGCACGCAGACGATACCAATAAATGACGACCCGCCTCCCAGAGCAATCCGGATACCCGGCTCGCCCGGTGGCCTCCTGATTATTATGATAATCGGATGCGGCTGGTTCGTCAATCATTTCTGCCAGTGAATCGGACGGCGCAGATGATCCGGGGATGATTGTTTCGCATTCCTAAATTAGTGCAGTATCGAATTGTACGGGTCAGGCAACCGGGACGGCCGTCGCTGGGAAACCTGCGGCCTCCCGGCCCGGTTGCCTGCCCCTCCAGGCGCAGAAGTCCAAACATAGACAATTTATGTGCAAACTATTGACAAATAGCGGATGCCGTGCAATAATACCCTCGACATGCGCAAACAAAGCAGAGTTCATGACTGTCAAGCAGAGGAAAAGAAAATGACCGTAACCAACGGTAACGCACAACCGATTATCCAGCTCAAGGACATCGTCAAGTCCTTTCCCGTCGGCAACGACGAGGTGACCATTCTCCACGGCATCTCCACCGACATCCACGAGGGCGAGTTCGTCTCCATCGTCGGCCCGTCGGGCAACGGCAAGTCGACGCTGCTCAACATGATCACCGGCATCGACCGGCCCAGCGCCGGCGAGGTGCTCGTCACCGGCCGTCCCGTCCACGCCATGAGCGAGAACGAGCTGGCCAAGTGGCGCGGCCAGCACGTGGGCATCATCTTCCAGTTCTTCCAGATGCTGCCCTCGCTGAGCCTGAAGCAGAACGTCGTCCTGCCGATGGAGTTCGCCAACAAGTTCGGCCGCAAGGAGCGCCAGGAGCGGGCCATGATGCTCCTGGAGATGGTCGGGCTGGCCGACCAGGCCGACAAACTGCCGTCGATGGTCTCCGGCGGCCAGCAGCAGCGCGCCGCCATCGCCCGCTCGCTGGCCACCGACCCGCCGCTGCTGGTGGCCGACGAGCCGACCGGCAACCTCGACGCCAAGACGGCGGCCCAGGTGTTCGACATCTTCATGCGCCTGGTGCAGGAGCAGGGCAAAACGCTGGTCATGGTGACCCACGACGCCGAGCTGGCCGGGCGCATCCCGCGACAGATCGAGATCGTCAACGGCAACATCGCCGCCGACCGCCGCCGCCCCCTGCCCGACCGCGCCCCGCAGCGCTTCGGCAACGGCCTGCCCGTCGGCGTCTCGGCCCGCGGCATTCCCGCCGGCTTCCCCGTCCTGGCCGGCGGCGACTAAAGAAGGCACCATCCCATGACAACATTACTACGCAAGACGTGGTTTGATCTGTGGCAGGACAAGGCCCGCACGCTCCAGGTGGTGCTGGTCATCGCCCTGGGGGCGATCGGCATCGGCCTGGTCATCGGCGGCCGCAACCTCATCGCCGACTCCGTCCTCACCGGCTGGCAGTCGGCCGAACCGGCGCACATCAAACTGAGCGTCAACCCACCTCTGACGGGCGAGCAAATCGAACGGCTGGAGCGCATCGACGGCGTGTGGCAGGCCGAAGGCCTGCAATCGTCCGGCGTCGAGTGGCGTATCGCCGGCACCGAGGAGTGGCAGACCGGCGTTCTGAACGGCCGCGACGACTACCGCGAGCAGAAAATGGCCCTCGACGGCCTGCTCAGCGGCGAGTGGCCCACGCGCAACACCGCCGGCATCGGCAAGATCTCCGTTGGTGCGCCCCAGGTGTTCGAGGGCGACGTCGTCGAGGTCCGCTTCGGCGACACCGTCCGCGAGCTGACCATCACCGGCATGCTCGACCCCGTCGGCCCGACGCCCGTCTTCGGCGAAAACTTCTACGTCGACGGCGCGACCTTCGAGCGCGTCACCGGCCGCGACACCTACGACATCATCCAGACCCGCGACAACGGCTGGGACCCGGCCCGCGCCGAACAGACCGACCTGCTCATGCGCGACTACTTCGAGACGATCAACGTCGATTCCGTCGGCGTGCTCTTCCCGTTCCAGCAGCGCATCGTCCCGCCCGACGTGCCCCCGGCCGAGACGATCCTCAACGCCCTCTTTCTCTTGTTGGGCGTGCTGGGTGTGGTTGTCGTCGTGCTGGGCATCTTCCTTGTCTACAACAGCATCAGCGCCATCGTCAACCAGCAGATGGCCCAAATCGGCGTGATGAAAGCCATCGGCGCGGACTCGCGGCAGGTCGTCCTCAGCTACCTGCTGCTGGTGCTGGCCTACGGCGTGCTGGCCGCGGCCATCAGCATTCCCATCGGCGCGGCGGCGGCCACCGGCCTGCAGGTCTTCTTCGGCAACTTCCTGAACCTGGAGATCTTCGAGGTCAGCGTCGACCAGACGGCCGTCTTCGCCCAGGTGCTCATCAGCCTCATCGCCCCGCTGTTCGCCGCCCTCATCCCGCTGCGGATTGGCATGCGCGTCACCGTGCGCGAGGCCATCAGCACCTTCGGCCTCAGCGCCGCCGCCGGCGCGGTCGACCGCCTCGTGGCGCGGATCAGCAACGTGCCCTACTCCATCCTGCTGACCATCGGCAACACTTTCCGCAACCAGCGGCGCGTGGTCATCATCGTCGCCGCGCTGGTCGTATCGGGGGCCATCTTCATGATGGTCATGGGCCTCAACGACGCCACGGCCTACACCTTCGGCGACAAGCTGGCCGAGGTCCACGACTACCAGGTGACGCTGGCCACGGAGCAGCCGGAGCGGGCCGCCCTGCTGGAAGAGACGGCGCTGCGGGCCGGCGGCATCACCACCGCCGAGAGCTGGCTGGTGCTGGGCGCCAGCGCTCGCCCGGCGGCGCAGACCGAGCGCGAAGTGACCGACCCGCGCGTCACCGTCTTCGGCCAGCCGCCCGACACCGGCTTCTACCGGCCGCTGCTGTCCGAAGGGCGCTGGCTGCGGGCCGATGACGCGGCCGTGGCCGTCGTCAGCGACAACGTGGCCAACGAGAAGGGCTGGGCCATCGGCGACGTGATCACGCTGGAGAACAGCGACGGCCGCGCCTTCGACGTCGAGATCGTCGGCACGCTCTTCGACCCGGCCACCAACACCTCGATCCACGTGCCGCTGGCGACCGTGCAGGATGAATGGCGCTATGCCGGGCTGGCCAACGTCCTGGCGGCGCGGTCGGCCGACACGACCCCCGACGGCCAGACGGCGGCGGCCGAGTCCGCCCAGGCCGCCCTGGAAAGCCGCAACATCGACGTGTCGCCGCGCGGCGTCTACGGCCAGAACACCGTGGCCGGCATCAGCGCCGACGCCAGCGACGGCTTCGCCATCATCCTGAACCTGCTGGCGGTCATGGCCATCGTCATCGCCCTGGTCGGCGGCGTGGGCCTCAGCGGCGTGCTGTCGCTCAGCGTGCTGGAGCGGCGGCGGGAGATCGGCGTCATGCGCGCCATCGGCGCGAGCAACTGGCAGGTGACGCGTCTGTTCGTCGGCGAGGGGGTGCTGCTGGGCCTCATCAGCTGGGCCATCGCCCTGCCCCTCAGCATCCCGCTGGCCTACTTCTTCTCGACCTTCGCCCTGTCGTTCGCGCTGAACCAGCAGCTGGTCTACCGCTTCACGCCGGTTGGCGCGGCGGCCTGGCTGGCGATCATCGTTGTGCTGGCGGTCATCGCCAGCGCACTGCCCGCCCGCGGCGCGGCAAAGGTCAGCGTGCGCGAGAGTCTGGCGTATTCGTAATATGATGACCAGGTGCGACGCACTTCAGAAAGTGCATTGCACCTGGCGGAACTTTCGCCAGCACACAAACGCGCGAAGCGAAATTGTAGGGGCAGACCTGTGTGTCTGCCCTTTTTCATGCCAGTACGAAGAAGAGGGCGGACACAGGCGAGGTTAAGGCAAGACGCAAGGCCATACAGGTATTCGCGAAAATCCGCCCGATCCGTGCCATCCGCGTTCCATTCCCCCAGGCTGGTCTTTTCCCCGA
>JAACJX010000059.1 GCA_014237545.1 Ardenticatenia bacterium
CCTGTACCTGACCGTTAGCGCTTGCAACGTGGTCTCCGGCGGCCTCATGATCGACGCTCGCGTCGATGCCGCTCTTGTCAACCAGGGCTGTTATGAATACCCCGTCACCCGTGGTGCCCGATTTGTTCCCACGTATCGATTGATCGTGGAACAGCGCCTCGTAAGTGTAATCCGACACCCACTCTGGGCCGCAGTAACTCATGATATCGTGGGTCCTGTCTGGGGCCAGTAATGTATCGGCCAACGTATCCACCCCGTACACCCCGATTGAGGCGTTGGCATAGGGGAAATTGGGGTCTACCCCGGAGGGGTTGCCACAGGGCGCATGACGGCGGCCGAGGTTGTGACCTATCTCATGTGCCGCCACTGACGCGGTGTCGGGACCAACATCGATGCCGATCGATACCCTTTGGCCGATCCAGCCCAAGCCGCTGTAGCCGCCGCTGAACCAGCTACCGCCATCGGCCGAGCTGTTTGGAATAAGCCCATAATAGATGTGGGAGGAGCCGGGGCCGACTTCGTTCCCCCAAAGCGTGGTCATAGTCTGGAGTAAGAGGATCCAGTCATCTGCCCGGCGCAAATCGCCTGTAAAGGCCAATGGCGCGTGGATATCGACAATGACTTCACTCACCGGAAAAGCGGATTGCAGCCAATCACTAATGGGATCATAGCCAGGCTTTGAGTAGGTCTTTCCGGTAACTGTGTCGGTATATGTAATCGGAATGATTGTCAGTTTTAGAGGGGCGACTTGGTTGAATAAGAAACGGGAGCGAATGGTGTTATTCGCTTCATTCAGCTCAGCGAATACATCGGCATCGTCCACGGTGGCGGTTAGCTCCAGTTCACCGGACAGCCATTCAACCGGCAGATCCAGATTGAAAGTGGAGTCCATATTTTCTATGGTCGGATTTGCAGATACAGCTTCCGCATCGGATATCACTGAGCCGAGGAATAGACCGCCGCGTCGAGCATCCACCCGAATTCGCGAAGTAACGGGAAGACCAGTTGATTGGGATTGTCGGGCGAATATTCTCAGAATTGCAGGCTTGCGGGCAATCAGTACCACGTCGTTTGAATGACTTTGCACTGATTGATACAAGCCCATATGGGTTATGGTTAAATCACTAGAGGCTTGCTGCGAGCGNATGTGGACGATGGGGATATAGATAGCGTTGGCCGGATCTCGTTGCAATGCAAANGCGAAATCCTTATTAATGAAACCGATAATGGAAACTCCCAGAATCAGCACAGCCAAGGCCAACAGCCTCGATGCACGCTCTCGCATAGATTTCTCCGTGTGATTATCTGGTACGAAGGCTGACANCANTCNGGGGAATCATTTGCTCCATACCCCCCATCCGCTCTCGCTTACAAGGGCAACAATCATGAGCGCCGTTCGTACTCTGCCCATGGTATGGGGGTAAAATTAAAATCCGCGTTACAGATAATGTGTAACGCGGATTACAGNAGAAATATACAGNTTAGATGAATAGAAAATGAATTAGCCAANAATTAGGTCAATTCTTTCTCCATCTGGGCGATTTCCAGCGGAACAGTATGACCGCAAACCGTGCATTTGGCGGTATCTTTATTGTCCTGGACGAGAAGCCCGTTGCATGCCGGACACGGTTGAGGAAGCGGCCGTTTCCAGTTCGTCCATTCACAGGTCGNATAATTGCTGCACCCANAAAAAACNCGNCCGCGTTTAGATCGCTTTTCTATGAGATCGCCGCCGCAGAGGGGGCACGTGACTCCCACTTTGACCAGGATCTGCTCNGTATANCGNCATTGCGGGAAATGGCTGCAACCGATGAAGCGNCCNTAGCGGCCCTGNCGATANACCANCGGGTGCCCGCTNAGGGGGCAATCTCGGCCCACGAGTTCTGGCTCTTTGCGTAAATCCAGCTTGGGCAAGGCCTCGTCGGCCGTCGCCAAATCTTTGGCGAACTTCTGATAGAAATCATCGATAACTGGAACCCACGGCTTCCCCTCAGCTATTTCATCCAAATCGTCTTCGAGCCGGGCGGTGAAGTCNACAGACACGACGTCCGGGAAGTGCTGGACCAGCATGTCGTTCACGATTTCGCCTATCTCGGTCGGTCGCAGGCGCTTTTGCTCCTGCACAACATAGCCCCGGTTTTGAATGGTTGAAACGATCGAGGCATAGGTAGAGGGGCGGCCGATGTCGTGCTCCTCCATTGCCTTCACGAGCGTGGCTTCNGAATATCGCGGTGGCGGCTGGGTAAAGTGCTGCTCCGGCAACAACTCTAGTAAATCGACCGGTTCACCCTCGACCAGGTCTGAAGGGATCTGTGGCAAATCGGGGTCATCGCCATTCTCTTCGTCGGGATCTTCTGTCCCATACACAGCCAGGAAACCCCGAAAGGTCAACGTCGATCCGGATGCCCGGAATAGATAGGGGCGCTTTTCGATAGGCGAGCCGGCCGGCCCGGCCCAGATTTCGGCCGCGACGGTATCATACAAGGCCGGAGCCATCTGGCTNGCCACGAACCGCTCCCAAATCAGCTTGTATAACTTGAACTGGTCCTTAGTCAGGTGTGGCTTTAGCGAAGCCGGCGTTCGCTCGACAGCCGTCGGGCGGATCGCTTCGTGGGCTTCCTGGGCTGTTTTCGACCGCGTCTTATATACCGGCGGTTTCTCCGGCAGATACTCTGAACCGAAAGTTGCCTGGATGAATTCGCGNGCCTGCTCCTGNGCCANNCCGGAAACGTTGACGCTATCAGTGCGCATGTAAGTGATGAGACCNGTGTCTCCTTCGCCAACGTTGACCCCTTCGTACAGTTCCTGGGCCACCTTCATCGTCTTGGTGGTGCCCATGCCGAGGCGGCGTGAGGCATCCTGCTGGAGCGTGCTCGTCGTGAACGGCGCAGCCGGCCGTCGNGTGCGAGTTCCCAGNTTGACGTCGCCTACCTGCCAGTGNGCCTCNGACAGGGCTTTGATNTGAGGCTGGACAGNNTCTTCGTGGCCGNGGTTNGGCTCTTCGCCATTGATCCGGTGCAAGCGACCGATGAANAAGGGGCGCCGAGTGCCGTTCCCACGCGGGTCGACCCGGAATTTCGCCTGGCTTAGTTCAGCGTCGATAGTCCAATATTCCACCGAATCGAACGATTCGATCTCCCTCTCGCGCTCGACCACGAGGCGCACGGCTACCGACTGGACGCGACCAGCCGAAAGGCGCCCCTGTACCTTGCGCCAGAGCAGCGGGCTGAGCTGGTAACCGACCAGTCTATCCAGGACGCGACGCGCCTGTTGCGCCTCTACCCGGTCCATGTCAATATCACGGGGATGGTCAAAGGCGGCCCGGATCGCCGGCTGGGTAATCTCCTGAAAGACGACCCTTTTGGTGATGGCGGGGTCCATTTCGGCCGCTTCCATCACGTGCCAAGCGATCGCCTCCCCTTCGCGATCAGGGTCTGTGGCCAGAAAGATTTCGCTCGAGTGGGCGGCCGCTTCTTTCAACTCCTTAACCAGCGTCCGCTTCTCGTTGGGNACGCGGTACTCCGGCTCGAAGTTGTTCTCAATATCTACACTGAGACGAGATTTCAGTAGGTCGCGGACGTGTCCGAAACTCGACTTAACCACATACCCGCGGCCCAGATAACGGCCGATCGTTTTTGCCTTCGCGGGTGACTCNACCACGACAAGCTTGTCACCATGATGCCTAGAGGCCTTGCTCTTGGGCTTGTCGTTGCCTTTGGCGGCTTTTCCCTTCTTGGGAGTTGCCTTACGGGTTGTCGTCTTTCGCGCTGTGGGTTCCGGCTTGGTGAGCGTGTCGTGGGCAGCCGTGTGTCCTTGCTTGTAAATGGTCCCGCCACATACCGGGCACTTCCCGCGGGTTCCCGGTGAGCCATTAGCCGCCCACTCCGCAACCGGATCGACAATAACCCGCTTCTCTTTGCACTTAAGGCAATAGCCTACTAATTCTTCATTACTCATTCAGTTCTTCAACCAGCCTAGCTATAGGATTCCAGGTCAGTATCCTGTAACTTATCAACAACCTGCTTGACCAAAGGAATGCGATCCTTGTGGACAACCAGGATAGCGTCATCCGTGTTTACGACGATCATCCCCTCGAGGCCGGCAGCAATCAATAACTTACCGGATTCATAATTATAGATCAGACAGTCTTCAGATTCAGTGTCGATCACCAAGCCTTTAGTCACGTTAGCGGCGGGGTCAGGGTTAATCGCTTCTTTCAATGCATACAATGTGCCAGGGTCACTCCAACCCATTTCACTGTGCAGAACCAGCGCGTCNTCAGGATCGATATGGGTCAAAATCGCGTCATCGAAGCTGATGGCCTGCATTTCAGGATATACCCGGGCCAGGGTCTCTTCATACGCTTCAGAATCAATAGTCGATTCAATCTCATGTAATTGCAGCCACATTTCCGGTGAGAACCGCTGGTATAGCTTTTGTATGTAGCCCGGAGTTGTTACAAAGAACCCCGTGTTCCAGACATGAGAACCGCGCTCAAATATTTCACGCGTACGTTCGAGAGGCGGACGATAGGTGAGCGATCTGAACCCAAAGAAGGGGACCTCGCTTATAGTCCCTTTCTGATCACCCAAACCGATCCAGCCTAGATTTTCATTCGCGAAACGCGGTGTCTCGCCGATGAAAATGATCTGCGCGGTTTTCTCGGCGATAAGCTTTTCCGCCGCACCCAGCAACTCAGAGAAGGCAGCGTTGTTCTCGATATAGTTGTCTGACCAAAGGATCGCAACCGGATCTTCAATACCATCTCCGGCCAGGTGGGCCATCGCCAGCCCGACCGCCGGCCCTAGATCACGGCGCGCCGGCTCGAAGATGATATTGGTGGAGGGAAGTTCCGGCAACTGGCGGCTNATGATCTCGCCATAGCGCTCATTCGTCGCCACGAAGATATTATCGTATCCGTAATGNGGCGCGACGCGCTCCGTTGCCAGNTGGAGCGTCGATAACTCGCCCACTATTGGCTCAAATTGCTTTGGTGAGCTTTGCCGGCTGATGGGCCATAGTCTCCGTCCGGTTCCCCCAGCAAATATGACAATGCGCATGATTATTGATTTCCCTCAAGCAGCCAACAGGCCTACTCTTCGACGTTCCCCACATCATATGTCGGCCCATCTTCGCGCAGGCGAACATAATTCATGCCGCCTACCTGCTGCACCATCCCTTTCAGTTCCATCANGGTCAATGTGCTGCTGACCAGACTGACGGGCATGCCGGTTAGTCGGCCGAGCTCATCGACGTGGACCGGCTGAGAAGATAATTGCGATATGAGTGCCGCTTCCTCGGCTGTCTCCGGCAGCACAATCTTCGCCACGGCCTGTTCAGAGACCATTTTCAGATTCAATTCNTCAAGAATATCCTCGACCCGCGTCACCAGCTTNCCNCCTTGTTGGATCAATCGATTCGTGCCGATGCTCACCGGGCTATGGATATTGCCCGGAACGGCGAACACCTCGCGATTCTGCTCCAGGGCAAAGCGGGCAGTGATGAGCGCCCCGCTTTTTTCGCCGGCCTCGATGACAACCACGCCCAACGATAGCCCGCTGATCAACCGGTTTCGCGCCGGGAAGTGATTGCTTTCCGGCTCGGCCCCGAATGGGTAGTCGGTCACCAGCGCTCCGTGGCCGGCCACTATATCACGGGCCAGGTCGCGGTGCTCAGGAGGATAGACCTTATCGATCCCGGAGGCCATAACCGCGATGGTTCGCCCACCNTCCTCTAATGCGGTGCGATGGGCTATGGCGTCGATCCCCCGCGCCAGACCGCTGACAATGGTNATGCCATTTGCCACCAGGCCCGACACCAGATCGCGCGTCACCTGTCGCCCATAGGCGGANAATCGCCGCGTGCCCACAACAGCCACAGCCCAACGGTCAATCGGTTCGAGTTGNCCTCTCAGGAAAATGAGGGGCGGCGCGGCCGGTATTTCCCGCAGTAAATCGGGGTAGTCGGCATCNTCCCANGTGACCACGCCGACGCCGCTACTTTCAACGCGCTGGGCATACTGGTCCAGGTCAAAGGTTTGCCGCGCTTCGTTCAGGCTTTGAATGGCTCTGGAGTCGAGGCCGATATCCCGAAGNTGTNAGTCGGTTGCCTTCCAGGCTTTCTCCAGTGAACCGAAATAACCCAGCAAAGCCTGTATCTTCGCCGGGCCAATACCGCTCACGTAATTGAATGCCAACCAATACTTTTGCTCGGACATCAGAAGTCCCGTACTCGCTCACCCGCCCGAGGTTGGGATGGAGTGTGCCGGCCCCGAGGGGACGGCTATTCCTCTAGGTCACCAATCAATCCCGACATCGGGTGTATGACAAGCCGACCATTCTCGATGTCAACCTCCCTGATAACATCGGGAATATCCGGGATCAGATATTGATGGGGCCCGTTCTGGACAACGAACACGTTGTTAGCGCCTGTTTCGAGAACCTCGGTCAATTCCCCGAGATGCCTTCCTTGCTCCGTGTAGACCTCAACCCCGATGAGCTGGTAGAGAAANTACTCGTCATCCGCCAGCGGCACGGCCTCGGACTCAAGGACTTGCAGCAACTGGCCGCGAAGCAGTTCAGCCTCTGTACGCGTTGGATAGCCCTCCAGCTTGAGGAGCACGACATCCTGGTGGTAGCGAACACTGGCGATCGGCACACGATGAGGGTTCGTTTCGCCAACGTAGATGGCCTCCAACCACTCAAATCGCTCAGGGTGATCGGTCATTAACTCAACGCGCACCTCGCCATGAACGCCGTGAGGCTTGGATATGCGACCAACCGCTAAAAAACGAGGCTCGGCAGATTCTTCTACGGAGCCTCTCTTAGACGATTGAGTTGGAGTAGATTTTGGTGTCTGATCTTTCTCGCTCAACAGATCATCCTCATCGCATTTCGTCCNCTTCCAGNAATTCCAGTTCCACGCGCCGGCCTTCCTTGGCCGCCCGCACCTGCATGAGCGTCCGGATCGAGTCGATGACCCGGCCTCCTTTGCCGATGATTCGTCCCATGTCGGGTCCGGCCACGGATAGCTCGACAACTGTCGTGGCCCGATCGCGAACTTCGGTGACCGTCACCTCTTCGGGATGATCAACCAGCGACTCGACCAGATAGGCGACAAGGTCCTTCATGAGGGTTATTCTTCCTCGTCGGCGTCCAGAACCGCTTCGATAGCCTCTTCGATCTTCTCGAAGCCGGCCTCGGCCACATCCTCGACCTTCTCCACCACGGCCGCAACAGGAGCGGCAACGGCAGCGGCAGCGTCACTGACTGAGTCAGCCACTCTCTCAACCAAAGTAGGCTCTTCGGCTTCGGTGGAGACGGGCTCGGCTGCCTTGGCGGCCGGCGTCGCGGGGGCCACGCCCGTGAATTCACTCACCAGGNTGTCCATTGGTTCGCCGGCATGATAGCGGGCCAGACGCCCCATCGTACCCTGCTTTTCCAGCAGGATGCGAACCGCGTCGGATGGCTGGGCGCCAACGCTCAACCAATGCAAGGCCCGCGCCTCGTCAATGTTGTATTCGGCCGGATTCGTGAGCGGATTGTAGTAGCCGATGCGCTCGACAACACGACCATCGCGCTTGGCCTCTTTNTCCGCNACCACGACACGGTAGCTGGGTTGGCGCTTCTTTCCAGTTCGGCTTAAACGAATTCGTAGCATTTCTTAGTTTGTCACTCCGTATGAAGAAGAAATATAGCTCTTCTATGATTTACATTCGACCACCCAGAAGCGAGGATAGGGCGTTGCGGCCCCGACCACCTTTCTGGAATTGTTTCATCATCTCTTGCATCTCGCGATGCTGCTTCAGCAGGACGTTGATTTCTTGAACCGACGTGCCGGACCCCGTGGCAATGCGCCGCTTGCGACTGGCCTTGATCAGGCGCGGGTTGCGACGTTCCTCAGTTGTCATGGACTGGATCATCGCCTCGATCCGCTTGAGGTCTTTTTCGGCCGAACTGAGATCGACGTCGCCGGCCATTTTGTTCATGCCNGGAACCATTTCCAGCAATTTGCCGATTGGCCCCATTTTCTTGACCTGTTGCAGTTGCTTCAGGAAGTCATCGAGATCAAATTCACCAGAGACCAGCTTGGCGCCGGCGCGCTGCGCTTCCTCCATGTCCATCTCGGACTGGGCCTGCTCGATGAGGGTCATCACGTCGCCCATGCCCAGGATGCGGCTGGCCATGCGGTCAGGATGGAACACCTCGATGGCGTTGAGCTTTTCTCCCGTGCCGAGGAACTTGATGGGAACNCCCGTCACCTCACGCATGGAGATGGCCGCGCCACCGCGCGCGTCACCGTCGATCTTGGTCATGATGAGACCAGTCAGGGTAACGGCCTGATGGAAATCGGTGGCCACCCGAACGGCTTCCTGGCCGGTCATGGCATCCGCCACCAGCAACGTCTCGATGGGCTGGACACGGGCCTTGATGCCCTTAATCTCGCCCATCATCATTTCGTCTATGTTCAGGCGGCCGGCCGTATCAAGGATGACCGTCGTCGCGCCGGTGGAAACGGCGTGCTTCACCCCATTGACACACACATTGACGGGGTTGGCATTAACGCCTTCACTATANACAGGGATATCCAGCTGCTTNCCCAGCGTCTCAAGCTGGTTGATNGCCGCNGGTCGATANACGTCAGCAGCNACAAGCAGCGGCCGCCGGCCTTGCTTGCGCAGGTGCAACGCCAGCTTCCCGGCCATTGTCGTCTTGCCCGCGCCTTGCAAACCGACCAACATAATGACCGCGGGTGATTGCGCGCCCAGATTCAAGCGACCCGGCTCACCCAGGGTATTGATCAGTTCGTCGTGAACGATCTTGACGACCTGTTGGCCAGGCGTCAGGCTACGCATCACTTCCTGACCAATGGCGCGTTCGCGAACCCGGGCGACAAAATCCTTGACAACCTTGAAGTTCACGTCGGCTTCAAGCAGCGCCAGTCGAACCTCGCGCATGGCGACGTCGACATCAGCTTCCGTTAATTTGCCGCGCTTCTGCAGGTTGTCGAAAACGGACTGTAACCGCGATCCTAGAGTCTCAAACACAAAACCACCATCATGCAACGAATAGTTTGCAAGGTTTAGGATTCTAACGCACGCGCCTTACGGCGTCAAGCCGCGAGCGCAAGTCAAGACCCACCCNCCCTNGGCAGTTGGNTCTTGACGCTTCTTTGTATGAAATTATGAACCCGCGTTCCCAATCAATCAGACAAGGGCGGGCTGTAGTCGTTCGGCCGAGGCACTTAATGCCATCGCCCGATCGGTATTCTCCCACGGCGCTTCGATATCGTCACGTCCAAAATGGCCAAAGGCAGCCGTAGCCCGANAAATCGGCCGGCGCANCTTCAGGTCACGGATAATCGCGCCCGGNCGCAGGTCAAAGTGCTCGTTGATCAGCTCCACCAGTTGCTCGTTGGAGTACTGGCTNGTGCCAAACGTCTCNACNTTNATGCTNAATGGGTGCGCAACGCCAATGGCGTAAGCGACCTGAACTTCACAGCGATCCGCCAAACCGGCGGCCACAAGGTTCTTCGCCACCCAACGCGCCGCGTAAGCCGCGCTCCGGTCCACCTTCGTCGGATCCTTGCCGCTGAACGCGCCGCCGCCATGGCGGCCCATGCCCCCATAGGTGTCGACGATGATCTTTCGCCCGGTNACGCCNGCGTCTCCCATCGGNCCACCCACCACAAAGCGGCCGGTCGGGTTGATGTAGACGACCAGGTCATCCTCGCCATAGTCAGACGGCTTGGCGGGGTTGATAACGATATTCCGGCCCTCGCCAACCAACTCGATGGGCAGAACGGGCTTGATCACGTGCTCATAGATATCGCGTTTGAGCGCCTCTCGGTCAACTTCCGGGGCATGCTGGGTGCTGACGAGAACCGTGTGCACGCGCTTCGGCTTGCCATAGGCGTATTCGATGGTCACCTGCGCCTTGCCGTCCGGCCGAACCCAGGGCAACGTGCCGTTGCGGCGTACTTCGGACAGCCGGCGGGTCAGTTTGTGGGCCAGATAAATCGGCATCGGCATCAACACATCAGTCTCGTTGCAGGCGAAGCCGAACATCATGCCCTGGTCGCCGGCCCCTATAGCATCGACCTCCGCGTCGCTGTCGCCATTCTTCCGAACCTCGAGGGCGTGGTCGACGCCCTGGGCAATATCGGGGCTTTGCGCGGCAATGGCGGCCTGGACGCCGCAGGTATTGCCGTCGAACCCCTTGCTGCTGTCGTCGAAGCCGATATCGACGACGACCTGCCGGACAAGCTTATCAAAATCCACGAATGCGTTGGTGGTTATCTCCCCGAGCAGCAAAACGAAACCGGTCTTGACGGCCGTCTCACAGGCGACGCGCGCCATGGGGTCCTGCTCAAGCAGAGCATCCAGGACGGCATCGCTGATCTGATCGCACATCTTGTCCGGGTGCCCTTCGGTGACGGATTCAGAAGTGAAGAGCAAGCTCGGAGAGGCCATAAAAGTTGTTGACATTGGTTTTTAGTTACCTCCCAA
>JAACJX010000228.1 GCA_014237545.1 Ardenticatenia bacterium
CTCTCCGGCCGTCATCCCCAGGATCGTCGCCTCGCCCCGCCGGCGGCACAGCGCCATGTAATCCAGCAGTTCCGCGCGGCTGTAGACCCGCGGCAGCGACTCGCCCGCCTCCATCTCCACCAGGTCGAACGGCGGCGGCGGGGCGAACCCCTCCTCCGCGCCGGTCAGGTACAGATCCAGCCAGAACAGCGTGTGATAGGCCAGATACCAGAAGCGCGAGAACCCGGCCGCCACCCACTGGTCGTCGCGGTCGGCCCACAGCGGCTCCTCCCACAGCGCGTCGGGGCAGTCGGCGATGGCCGCGCCCAGCATGTCGATCGCCGCGCCGAACTGCCGCCACAGCATCCCGTTGTCGATTATTGTCATCTGTACACTCTCCCGGCTCCCCTCTTAACGCACCTCGAGCCGCACCGNCACCAGGTCGCCCTCGTCCAGCTGCTCCGCCTTGCGGATGGCGTCCTTGAGCGGCACGACGTAGGCCCCGTCCNTGGGCCACAGCGACGTCGTCCACTCGGTGCGGCCGATCCGCGCCCGCACCGGGACCATTCCCCAGCCGTAGGTGACGGAGCCGGCNATGTGCTTCAGGTCGTCGCTCTCCCGCGCCGGCACGGTGACAAAATAAAAAGGCGCCGGCCCCCGCCACTGCCAGATTTTGCCGCTGAATTCGATGATCATGGGGGCAGTATAACAGAAAACCGCCGCCGGATTCGTCTCAAAGACCTGACAGGTGGGCGCATAACGCCTCAGATAAGCAAGTCGTTTCATCGCCCACCTGTCAGGTCTGGATGGGTTCCATCCGTGACAATCCGTGTCTACTCATTCTCCCCCGCCCGCGCCAATACCCGCAGGGCGCGGANCGTCACCCACTTGTTCGGCTGACCCGCGCGGCCGAAGCTGACCCCCGGCCACATCTTGCCGCCGTAGTGGTACTCCAGCGGCCAGCGGGCCTGCTCGCCGCCCTTGGCCGCGATGAGCGCCAGCGTCCGCGCCAGCCGCGGGTCGTCGCCGGCGCCCAGCGCCACCAGCGCCTCGGCCACCTGCAGCANGTCGGTCACGTAGAACACCGGGAAGCCGAACTTCCACCAGTTGCGGCTGGGATGGTCCTGCAGGCCGCTGGGCCACGTCGCCTCGGCCGGNTCCACGCTGAAGAGGAAGTCGATCCCCTGCCGGATCGCCNCCGCCACGCGCGGCGTGCGGCGCTCCGCCGGCCATTTGCCGAAGGCCAGCATCACCTTGGCCGCGCCCCAGGCGCACGGCTGCCCGTCGTTCGCCCCGCAGCGGAACTGCGGCCCGCACTTATAGGCGTAATAGCGCAGCGGCGCGTGGCGGTCCTCCTTGGGGGCCAGCCCGTCGCCGGTCACCGTGCGGGCCATCCAGTCGAAGGCGGCGTCGAGTCGCGGATCGTCGCCGCCCATTTCNAGCAGGGCGATGAGCAAATTACCTTGCAGGCAATCGATCGAGCCGCCCGGCGACTGGTTGTAGGCGAATTGGCCNGTGGGGGTCAGCGCGTGGTCGAGCACGTAGGCGCAGGCGCGGCCGACGCGCTCATCGGCGGCGGCCGACGCGCCCAGCTGCCCCAGGGCGATCATCGCCCAGACCGTCGAGCGGTACTTCGGCCCNTAGCCGGGGCCGGGCTTCACCCAGTACCCCTCATCGGCCATGTCGGCCNGGNTGCCGGCGNTGGGGCCGTCGCGGTGGGCCNCGGCGCGGGCTTCGCGCAGTTCCGGGCTGCCGGGGGGANCGTGCAGCAGGTCGCGCAGGGCCAGGTAGCGCGGGCCGGGGTCGGCCGGGTCGAGTAGCCAGTCGAGCGTATCCGGGGGNATGGGGTGGGGGGTCATGNCGGCTCCTCGAGCGCGGCGGGCGCGGTCGTGCCATTGGGTTGAATGCCCGCCCGGCTCGCTTCCATTATACCACGCCNTCCCGGCGGCCGGGGGCCCGCCGGCCGCGAGAAGTGGCAGGGCAATCGTATATTCAGGTGGACGGAGGTATGAAGCGCGGATGACACATAATTCACTGATTAACGCAGAAAAACAACAACGCATGCGGCCGGCTAAGCGAGCCTTGCTGCGGGAAGGAACAGGGGGTCCATACCACAATCGGTTCTTATATCCGTGTTCATCGGCGTGATCCGCGTCATCGGTGTTCTATTATTTTGTATTCTATTGCCCGGCATGAAGTGANATTACTCGTTCGCCACGGCCGGGCGGCCGCGCGGCATCAGGANGGCCAGCACGGCCGCCACGATCAACAGTGCCGGCACGTCGCCCCACAGGTGCCCGGCGTGCTCAGGGTGAATGAGGGCCTGGACGGTCATAATCCCCGCGTGCACGACGCTTGACCAGACCGCGAACCAGATCAGGCTGCGGTGCGCCAGCGGCTCGCGCGAGGCAATGACCAGAAATACGCCCAGCGTGGCGTAGAGGCCAATCATCATCTGCAGGTAGAACGAGCCGCCGTCTTCGTGCCAGGTCCAGCCGGATGGCCATAGCACCGTCAGCGGCCAGAAGCCGAAGATGAAAATGAGACCAATGAGCAGCAGGGCAGTTCGTAGATACCTGAGGCGGTTGGCTGCGTTCATTCGTTCCTCCGCGTCGGCAGGGTGATCGCGTCGCGCCACATATTGAATCATAAAAGCGGGTGCCTGTGAAGCGCGCCGCCGGCCCCTTGCCACCAGCCCCCTGCTCCCTTTCTCCCCTTCACCCCTTCACCCTTTGCCCTTTTCTCCCAACAACCACCGCCCCAATCAAAGCCAACACAGCCAGCCCGCCATCGATCAGCAAGTCCACCCGCCAACCGGCCACTTCCGGCGACGGATCGCCGCGCAGGAANGCCACGGCGGCATGGACCAGCGACAGCCCGCCCACCACGCCCCAGAACAGCACCGCCGGCCGCGCCCGACGAAACGCCGCCAGCGACAGACCGAAGACGGCCAGCGTGCCGAGCATCCCGAACAGCTGCGTCCGGTAGCGGACGGCGGAGACGCCCAGGTTGTCGGGCAAGTCGGCCGCCGCCCAGCCCGGCGGCGCGAGCAGCCCGTAGGCGCAGCCCNCGAAGCGGCACGCCGCCCAGCCGAATGCGGCCAGCAGCGCCAGCCCCGGGGCCAGCAGCCCGGCATAGCGATAGAACGGCCGCCGCGCCAGCCGCGCCCAGNGCCACAGGCCGGCCAGCCCGCCCAGCAGCGCCCCGTGGTAATTCAACCCGCCGAGCCAGATTTGCCACGCCTCGAACGGGTTCTCGGCGAAGTACTCGCCATTGAGCCAGACAAACACGACCCGCCCGGCCAGCAGCGCCCCGCCGGCCGCGGCCAGCGCGCCATCGAGCCAGTCGCGGGGGCCGTCGCGCCGGGCCAGCGCCGCCGTCACCCCCAGCGCCGACGCGACGCCCAGCCACAGCAGGACGCTGTAGGTATAGAGGAAGTAGGGGCCGAAGCGGGCGAGAATATCGGTCAAGTGACGAGTGACGAGTTACGAACTACGAGTTACGAATGAAGTGCCNTGNTGCGCCGGCGGNCAAGTTGAGACAACCATCAGGATTAGGGCTTGNGCAGGTTCATCGTGAACGCCGGCAGGCCGCCGATGAGCCGGTCCTCGACGAAGCCGGCNTCGCGCGCCAGCCGCTGGATGGCTTGCGGNGTCTGGAAGTCGGGGTCGGGCAGCACNTCNGTGATCGACAGCACCCCGCCCGGCTTCAGNGCGGCGTAGATTTCCCGCAGCGCGGCCGCCTTGTCCGGTATCTCGCCCAGGACGGTCACCAGGAAAGCCCGGTCGAACGCCCCCGGCTCGGTTTTCCCCTCGCCCGCGCCGGCGTGGANCAAGTGGACGTTGCCNAGCCCCTGCGCGNCGATTTTCGCCCGCGCCTTGGCGAGCATCTCCGGCTGGATGTCGAGGGCCACCACCTCGCCAACGGGGCCGACGCGCCGCGCCGCGGCCACGGCGACGCGCCCTGGCCCGCAGCCCACGTCGAGCACGCGCATCCCCGGCCCCACGCCGGCGCGGTCGAGCAGCAGCTCCGGCCCGGCCACGCGGTTGAAGTACGGGTTCTCGACCAGAAAGCTCAGGCTCGACGGGCAGGGCAGGTTCCGGACGAACCGCCGGTAGACCACGACCCCGGCGGCGACCAGCGCCAGCCCGCCTGCCGCGAATTTAAAAACTCTCATTCCGTTCATGACTCCCCTCATATCCGAAAGCCGGGCGTCCAGCCCAGTTCGGCCGCCGCGCGGCCGATCGCGACCGTGCCGTCGTCCTCGGCGATGTTGTAGATGCCGGCGCTGCCCCGCGTGGCCGCCCGGCGGGCGGCGTCGGCCGCGTCGTCCACGTGCAGCGGCCCGCCCGGCGGCGGCTCGTCGAAGCCGGTGCCCGGTCCGTACAGTTTGCCGTAGCGCAGGACGACGCCCACAAACGGCCCGGCCAGCACCTGCTGCTCGAGGCTGGCCACGCCGCGGGCCGTCAGGCCGAACGCCGGGTCCTCCACGTTGAGCGGCCACTCCTCGTCATAGGGCAGCGGTCCCGGCGCGTAGGCGAAGGCGATGGACTGGGCCACCATCCGGCTCGCGGCGGCGGCGGCGGCCACCAGATGGCGCGTGCCCACCTCGCGCAGCCGCGCATTGCGGACCAGCGCGCCGGCCATTTGCGACTGATCGAGGGCCGGGGGCAGGTCGGTCAACTGGTGGATGACCACCGCCGGTCGCGCCCGCG
>JAACJX010000227.1 GCA_014237545.1 Ardenticatenia bacterium
GAATACTTCATCCAGGCCGTCGATCATGCCGGCAACGCCAACCCGGCACTGGATCACGGCAACTACTTCCGGGCAACCGTCACCAACGACGAGCCGGAGCCGGACGATCGGGTCATTTTTATCTCGACCCGATTCCCCGGAACAATCGACGGTATTACCTTCGATTCGAGCGACATCCTGGCCTATGCCCCCGAAGACGACGCATGGTCTTTCTACTTCGACGGGAGCGATGTCGGCATCAACACCAGCCTGTACGGCTTCTCTCTCCTCAATGGCGGCGCGGTTCTTCTATCTCCCAAGGAGCGTGTCAACCTGCCCGGAGCCGGATGGGTAGAACCGCAAGATATCGTCCGGTTCGACCCCGCGACATTGGGCGCCAACACGGCCGGCTCGTTTTCGGTTTTCCTGGACGGCTCGGACGTGGGCCTGACGCTCAACGGCGAGTCGATCAATAGCATCGGCTTCACCCCCGCGGGACGCCTGGTAATCAGCACGCTGGGTAGCGCCACGGTTCCCGGCCCCAGCGGCCAATCATTGACCGTCACGGGGAGCTCGCTCATCCGCTTCCAGGCGAACACGTTCGGCAATGGCACCAGCGGTTATTGGGAGTTGCACCTGGATGGCGAAGCCGTCGGCCTGGGCGCCAACCGCGCTTCCGCCCAGTGGATTGACCCGGCCAACGGGGATGTGTACTTCACCCCGCGTTCAGCCTTGACACTGGATGGAGCAANTTATTCGACGAGCGACATCGTGCGCTGCGAGCCGCTGACTTCGGGCCCNATCGCGGGCTGCATCGCCTCGCGGTACTGGGATGGCCAGGCCGCTGGTCTCAATGACGCTTATATCGAAAGTATCGATATTGGGCAGGAGTTCGATTTTGAACCGCCGACAGGCAGCATCACAATCGTGAAACAAGTGAGCAGCGGGTCGGGTACATTTGAATTCTTTGGCGATCTGGGCAGCTTTACCCTGACCGTGCCCGGCGAGCCGTCGAGGGCTTTCACCGGCTTGCAAACCGGCACGTATGTGGTCGGCGAGAGTACCCAACCCGGCTGGACGACGAACCAAATTTCTTGCGCCGGAGACCTGGATAACGGAACCGCCATAACCGGGGACAATCAGGCTCTCATTGACCTGGACACGGGCGAAGCCATTAGGTGCACCTTCATCAACGGGCCGGAGAGCGAACCTAGCAGCGACACGGTTTACGTGAGCGTTGACCGGGCAGGCACGATTGACGGGATCGCCTTTGATAAGGCCGACATCATGCGCCATACCTCCGGCGGCCAGTGGGAGATGTTCTTCGACGGCTCCGACGTCGGCATGCCCGCGGCCGGGATCCGCGACTTCGTCATCCTTTCAGATGGCAGCGTTTTACTGAGCGTCGCCAAGGGGTTGAACATGGGCAGTCTCGGCCGCGTCCGCCCGGAAGATATCATCCGTTTCTTCCCCACCTCCACCGGTCAGACTACCGCCGGCACATTCCAAATGTATTTCGACGGCTCCGACGTCGGCCTCACGTCGAGCGGCGAAGCGATTGACGCCATCAGCATCGACCCAACCGGCCGGATCATCCTCAGCACAAAGGGCAGCGCTGTCCTGAAGCAACCATCCGGCCTACTCAAGACAAAGAAGGAAGACTTGCTGGCTTTCACCGCCGGCACGACAGGCGATTCCACGTTCGGCCATTGGGCGCTCTATTTCGACGGCTCCGATGTTAATTTACAAAAGGAGAACATCGACAGCTTATGGATCGATCCGCTCAATGGCGATCTGTATCTTTCGACCGTGAATGCTTTCAAATTAAACGGGGCAAGCGGCAGTGGCGGCACAATCTTCGTTTGCGATCCCGTAAGCCTGGGCGACATGACAAGTTGCGCCTATCGCCCATACTGGAGCGCGGCCGACGCGGGGCTAAACGCCAACGTGACCGGCCTTTTTATTGAACGTCAGTAACGGCTGGCGTNACAGATGAAGAGAGGNTGGCCGGCAGCCCCTCTTCATCTGTCCCGATTCAGAATGGATCGCCCTGGAGCAGCGCCCGGGCGCGCCTTTGTTCGATTTCCGCCCCCAGGCGCTCGAAGACCGGCAGGCACTCCCTTAACAGTTCCAGCTGGCGCGTCTGGTCATTTTGGGCGCTTTTCAACTCGGCTAAGGAGAGTTGGGCGCAGGCCAATCCATAATTGTCGCCCATATCCTTCAATAACGTGATAGCCTGTTCGAAATGAGATTCGGCCTCATCGATTTTACCGGCGGCGGCCGAAATCTCCCCCAGNACGCTAAGGGTGAGGCCCTGCTCNCCCGGCACGGATAGCTCCTGGCCGACAGCCAGCGACAGCTCGGCCTGTTCCCGCGCGGCGACATAATCCCCATCGGCCAGGTAGGTCTCGGCCAGTCGCCGGTGCAACTCCGGCAGCAAGTCCCGATTTTTGGCCCGTTCGAACAAATCGCGACTCTGTTCCAGGTGTTCAAAGGCCGCCTGAATTTCGCGACGCCTGATGCGGGTTGCGCCAAGGTTCATGTGGAGAGCGCCCATCACCCACAACGAGCCGCCGATTTGTTCCANCGCGCTGAGGGCGCGGGTATAGGCGTGCAGCGCGTCATCCAGACGNCCCTGATTGAGCGCGATGCCGCCCGTGTTATTGTCAACTATCACGCGGTTATAGATGTCGCCTAATTGAGAGAACGTCTTGCCGGCCTGCCGGTAGTTGTAGTCGGCTTCCGTCCACTTTCCCATGTCGAAATAGGCATTGGCCAACGAATTCTGAGCCAGGGCCACGCCTTGCAAGTTGCCGAACTCGCGGTAGAGCGACAGCGACTCTTCGAAATGGGAGATGGCTTTGTTGAATCGGCCGCGATTGCGGTCGATGATCCCCAACAGGTTGTGGGCNTTGGCCACAATCGACGGCTCACCCAGTTCACCGGCTGCCAGCAGGCTGGCCAACGCCTGCTGGCCTGCTCTGCGGTAGTCTCCCTTGCGGGCCANGATAAGCCCCGAAATGAGTCGGAGTTCCAGGGCTGAGGGCGTCAATCGATCGCCCAAAATGGCCAGCCCGCGGTCGATCCACTCCAGCGCGGGTGGATACTGGCCGCGCACCTCGTACGCGCGGGCAATCCAGCGGCATGCCTGAGCCTGCGCCTCCGGGTTGTCCATCTCGCCGGCCAGATCCAGAGCCGTGTGCAGGTGCTCCAGACCTTCGTCATACTGGCCGATGGTCAGCAAAAGCTCACCGAGCGCGACGTGAATTTGCTGGCGCTGGGCGAGCGTTTCCTCGGGCAGCAGGTGCTCCGCGCTGGTGAGGGCTTTGCGCAGGTGCTCCAGAGACTGAAGATTAGCNAAGAGTTGCTTGTCCTGCATGCCGGCCAGCAAGTGATACCTCAGCGACCGGCCCCAATCCTCACCCAGATACGCATGATAGGCTATCTGGTCCGTGGCCTCGGGCGTCTGCTCTTCCAGAAGCATGGCCAGGCNGCGGTGCAACTCGCGGCGTTGGGTGTAGAGAAGCGTCTCGTATGACACTTCCTGGGTCGCCAGTTGTCTAAAAGAGTAGATATCCTTGCTGGCAGGTGCGCCAAGATCCCACTCCTGGACGATAAAATCTCTCTCCTCCAGCGTGTGCGCCTGATCGCGCAGCACTCCGCTTTGCAAGCGGGAGGGGTGAACCTGAGCCACCAGGCCTAATTCGAAACTATAGCCGATGACGCTGGCGACCTTGATCGTTGGCTTGTGCGAATCGGGCAAGCGATCGATGCGGGCCAGAATCACGCCGTGGACGGAGTCGGGAATGCCCAGGTTGATGGTCGAGAGATCGGCCGCCTTGGCCAACACCCAGGTTCCCTCGTCCTGCACCAGAACATTGGCCTTGCGCATGACCTCCACCATTTCTCTGGACAGCACCCACACACCATCTTCCTTGACCAGCTGGTTAGACTCGCGCAACGAGTCAACCAGCTCGTGGGTGAAAAACGGGTTTCCCTGCGCCTTGGCTTCAATCAGCAGGTTGGCCAGCAAGGAAGCCCGGTTGCCCAAAATATTCCCGATCAACTCCTGAACGCCATCCGAATCCAGTTCATTCAACTCGATCAAATGATGATTCTCATGCTCCCGGATAGCTGCCAGCGCCGCCGCTTGTGATCCGGTTTCGGCTAATGAGCGCACCGCGGCGATGATCACGATGGGGATATCGGTTGTTGCTTTGGCAACCGACTCTACCAGGGCGCGGGAGGTATCATCCATCCAATGAGCATTCTCGAAGGCGATCAGCAATGGTTGCGACCGCGCCCAGGAGCGCAACAACTCAATCACAAACGCAAACAAGGATTCGCGTCGTTGTTTCGGGTCGAAGGCGGCCGTCGTGGGATTATCGGGTATGGAAATGCCTAATAAATCACCTAGCAACGGGAGACGAATGCGCCAATCGGGATTGATCTGGNCCAGNGAGCGCTCGATCTCCTGGACGACGCCATTGCTTTCCCCGCTGGCGAGTGTAGAGGGGTCCGCCTGGAGTCCTAGAACCTGGCGAATGACTTGTTGCCACGGGAAATAGGTTGTCGTCTGATTGANTCGCTGGGATGTTCCNACGGCCAGTTGAAACCCGTTGGCTACCGCGTACTGCTCGAAGACCGCCAGCAGATGGCTCTTGCCGATGCCGGTCGGACCTTGCACCGTGATCAACTGGCCGCGCCCGGCCAGCACGCTGTCGATAATGCGTTCCAGTTGTTCCAACTCACCCCGGCGGCCGACAAGCGGCGAGTCGAACTGGGACGTTTGCAGCGATTGGTACTGCTGCCGGCCCGTCAATTCGGCCACGGGGATGGGTTCGGCTCCGCCTTTAACGACGATCAAACCGAGCTGGCGAAATTGGAATGATAGGCGCGCTTCCTCGGCCACGCGGCGCCGCACCAAGGTTTGNCCGGGCTTGGCCTTTCCCATGAGGCGNGCGGCCATATTGACCTCNTTGCCCATCACGCCGTATGTATGACGGACGCGCGCGCCACACTCGCCCACCCACACACGGCCGCGACTGATACCGATCTGCAGGTCCTTGATGAAAGCCAGATCAGCCGGCAACTGCATCAAATCGAGCGCGGCAGCCACGGCGC
The DNA here is from genome assembly GCA_014237545.1 of Ardenticatenia bacterium. Taxonomy (GTDB): domain Bacteria; phylum Chloroflexota; class Anaerolineae; order Promineifilales; family Promineifilaceae; genus Promineifilum. The sequence continues at coordinate 5,104 of JAACJX010000227.1, forward strand.
GGGTACTGTCGTCATCATGGGCCACGGGCGCGCCGAAGCTGAAGTAGGCGTAGCTTCCCTTGTCGCCAATGGTTACCTGGATGAGGAATCCCTCCTGCTTCTGGGCTGTGGCCTGGAGCCAGCGAACATAGGCGTCCAGCTTGCGGCCGGCTTCCTCGTCGTTGTCGTAATCGATGCCGGAAAATTTGAGGAAAAGGGCGACTGTCGGCCGAAGCTCCGCCAGGAACTTGGCCCCGCTCTTCAGTCGACTGTAAACCGGCGGAAGCGCCCATTTTTTAGCTTCGTCCTCCGGCAAATCCAATTCCAGCAAGGGGGGATGGGACGTGGGTTTGGGCGCGGCGGCCAGTCCTTCCACGACGGCAAATCGGCTGGCGTCCGGCGCTTCTCTCCACTCCGCGATAAGGACCGCATCCCCCAGCGCGCGCGCGACCTCNGCGCCGATGACAACCTCTCCTTTGGTCGCCAGTTTTTCGGCGTTTGCCACCTGGTCGAGGGTGTGGCCGGCCAAAACGTCGATCAATTGGATATCCGGATCCCCGACGATAAATCGGCGCGCGGTGCCGGCCGCCACGGCCACCTTGATGGCCAGCGTGATTGGCGTGCCAGCGGGGGTCANGACTGTGGCGAACGGNCGCATTGCCGCCTGCATGGCCAGNGCGCAGGCGACCGCTCGGTGGCCCTGGTCTCCATCGAGCCAGCAGGTAATTGAGTCACCGGCAAAACCCATCACGCTTCCCCCGAAGCGGTGAAGCTCGGCAATGATGGCTTCGTAAACCGGGTTGATCTGGTTGAGAACTTCTTCCGCGCCCCGTTGGACTCCCAATTCCTGGGCCAGGGCGGCCGTCAGCGGTGTGAAGCCCGAAATATCCGCGAACAGGACGGAGCCGCTCGTGCGATCAGGCAAATCACGGCCCTCAGCGAGGGCGATTCGCCTATCTTCGGGAATGAATGCAAGAAGTGACTCCATAGCATCTGCCAGTTAAAAATAGAGACGGTGGTAATTTGGTTGTTACCACCGTCCCGCCCCGAAGATAGTATAGGCGCAAACGGGTTGCGCGACAATCGAATGAGTTANGCGTTGTTATCCATCGGCATGATAAGCCACAAGATGAGGTAGAGCAAAACCCCACCGGCGGCAAAAACCGCGAGCAGGGCGAATATGAGTCGAACTACCGTTACATCAACACCCAGATACTGCGCCAAACCGGTGCAGACACCGGCGATCATGCGTCCGTCTTCTACGCGAGTGAGTCGTTTTTCGTTCATGATTATCTCCTTTATGCGGTTTGAGCCCGCCGAATATGTTTGCCGAAAGTTTTCGGTCCAAATGCCAGCGGCTAGTGCTACTTCCACTACGTCGCCCGAACGTTTGGGGTTGCGCGAAAAGTTCGAGACGAACAAAGGATAACGCAACTAAACGCCAATGTCTGTGTTTCATTTGACAGATTGTGACGAGGTTAAGGGCCGGCCTGATCGCTTGACATTCTGGCTGTAAGTCCTACAATTCCAGGCTGTTATCAGCGAGCTTTCTGGTGGAATGCGGGTAAGAATTATTCCTACAGGACGGCTGTGGCATAGATTAGCAAAACAGAAATCAGACGCGCCAACCTATACGGCGCACCAAAAAGATGACCTTGAAGGAGAGGCAGTCAATGAATGACACTGAAGAACGGGTTCGCGCNATCATCGTCGATTTGCTCGGNGTAGACGAGGACCAAATTGTGACCGAAGCGCGCTTTCGCGAAGANCTTGAGGCCGATTCGCTTGACCTCGTTGAGTTGATTATGGCGTTTGAGGAAGAGTTTGAAGGCGAGATCTCGGACGAAGAAGCCCAGAAGATCACCACTGTGGGCGAGGCTGTCAATTACATCAACAGCCGCATGCGATCNTGACCCTCTCCTAATAATTCGCCAACTGAATGAANGACAGCCGCTCTAGGAATGGCTGTCCTTTTTGTTTGCGCGGCTGATAACTTCGGCGAGGGCCANAATGCCGACAAGCACCCCTCCGGCGAGATTTAGCCAGACCCCCGGCCCGGCCCCGAGAGATTGTTGCAGTATTCCCTCCACAACCGGTAATACTGAGAAATAATGCGCCGTGGGCAAAAGACCGCCCGGAAGCGCCACAAGCGCGATCGCCAGCCAGAGCCACCGCGCCGCGCACGCGCCGGCTGGTGCCAAGGCTCCGCCAAAGGCAACCGCCGCCACGACTCCGATGGCGACCAGCCGGGCCAACCATTCGCTCCACGGTTCCATCTGGACGGCGGCAACGGCCGGAAAGGNCAACATCGCCAGCGCGATTGCCAGCAAACGGGCCAGCCAGGTACGCCACTGTCCGTTGGGCCACATGGCGGCCAGCAAAGCCACTATCAAGCCCATGACAATGGGCGGCACGTAAANCCNGTTGCGAGACGCGCCCACGCCGAGAAACTTGATCCACTCNCCCAATTCANGGCCGATGATCTGGAGGCNGGCNGCGGGGCCAGGCAGCCAGACGACCAGGTAGCCGATGAACATGGCCGTCAGGCCTGAGAATATTAGGTTCAATCGCCAGGAAGCGGACATCATGCCGGAGCGATCCTCACTTATTCTCAATTGAGATCGGCCGCTCCTGGCGGCGGCGCTCCAGTCGCAGGGCCTGNCGGGCAGCCCCTTCTTCCCAGAGTTTCTTTTCCTCCTCAGTTTCACATATCAGGGGAGGAACTTCAACAGTGTTACCCTCTTCATCGAGAGCAACGTATACATAATAGGCTGTGTTGGTGTGGGTGACGGTTCCCGTGACGATATCCTCGGATGTCACGACGAGTCGCGTCTCGAGCGAGGTGCGGCCGACCCATGTGACTTCCGCCTTCACCGTCAAGAGGTTGCCGATATGGACGGGCGAATGGAAGCTCATCGAATCGACCGCCACCGTCACCACCGGCCGACGCGCGTGCTTGATGGCGGCCGTGCCGCCGGCTTCGTCGCAAAGCTTCATGATCACGCCGCCATGCACATTGCCCAGCACGTTCGCCTCGGTCACCCCCATCGGCTGGACAAGGGTGATACGCGAGTCGCTGACNCTTCTTCCTTCCATCTTCACTCCATCGTCTCGACCATCTCGCGCGCGAGGGTCATAAGAAATTGTCGATCCGCCTCGCTGAGGTCGGCGGTCAGCAATAGTTCCGGCCGCCGCTCCCACGTCCGTCGCAAGGCCTGTTCGCGGCGCCAGCGCTCGATGCGCCCGGCATGTCCCGAGCGTAGCACCTCCGGCACAGACCAGGAACGAAAGGTTTCCGGGCGGGTGTAGTGGGGTCCTTCCAGCAGGCCGTTGGCATAGCTATCCCGCTGGGCCGCGTGCTCGTCGCCCAGCACGCCCGGCACGTGACGCGCCACGGCGTCGATCACCACCAGCGCCGCCAGCTCGCCGCCAGTCAGGACAAAGTCACCAATGGATAGCTCGTCGTCAACCAGGTGCTCACGCACGCGCTCGTCCACNCCCTCATACCGGCCACAAACGAAGAGTAGCCANGGATCCTTTGCCAGTTTCGTNGCGGTGGCATGGTCAAACAGGCGGCCTTGCGGCGAGAGCAAAATGACNCTGGGCCGCGCCCCNGCGCTTTCCTTCACAATGGCATCAACCGCGTCATATATCGGCTGGGGCTTCAATACCATCCCGCCGCCGCCGCCATAGGGTGGCTCGTCGGTCACGCGATGCTTGCCCTCACCATAGTCGCGCAGATTGTGAACATTCAAGCGGATCAAGCCCGCCTTCTGGGCGCGCTGCAAGATGCTCTCGCCCAAATAGGCGGAGAACATGGCGGGGAACAGGGTGAGGACATCGATTTGCATGGCGTTATGCCGGTCGGGAATGCCGGTTCCCAAGTATTGAATTTAAGTGACTTCCTGTCAAGCAAGCGACGGCAAGCCAACGGGTAGGCGGCGGGCCGGCGACGGTCAATTGACAACTGACCCGGAGCAAACCACAATTATGTCCCTATGCATATTCTCATCACCGGCGCGCTGGGTCAATTGGGGCGTGCCTTGCAAAACGCGCTCGCGGGCTACAAGCAAACTCTGGTCGATCTACCAGAGGTTGACATTACCGATCGCGCTGGATTCGGGGATATTGTCAGCGACTCACAACCCGATCTCGTCATCCACTGCGCGGCCTACACCGATGTTGACGGCTGCGCCCGAGATCCGGAACTGGCCCACCGGATCAATGCGCTGGGAACCCAGAACGTCGCTCTGGCTTGCCAGGCCGCGGCTATACCACTTGTCCACATCAGTACCAATGAGGTCTTTGCGGGCGACAATCCCGCCGGTTATGAAGAGTGGATGGCCTTATCGCCGCGCAATCCTTATGGCGTGTCGAAGGCCATGGCCGAAGCCCACGTTCGCGCCTTGGTAGATCGCCACTACATCGTCCGCACCGCCTGGCTCTACGCGCCGGGCGGCCGCAACTTTATCCATGCCATCCTGCGCCGGGCGCGAGAAACCGGCGCGGTTCGTGTCGTCACCGACGANATCGGCAACCCNACATACGTGGCCGACCTGGCAGGGGCCATCGCCCGACTGATCACGACCNGGCAATTTGGCACGTATCATTTCGTCAACGAAGGTTCTTGCTCTCGATGGGCTTTTGCCAATGAGATATTGCGGCTGGCGGGCCTTGGCGAAGTGACGAACACCCCCATCCTCAGCAGCGCCTTCAAGCGCTCTTCCAACCCGCCGCCATTCGGCGCGTTGCACAATCGCAACGGCGCGGCCATTGGGATCACCCTTCGGCCGTGGCCGGAGGCCCTGGCAGACTATCTGCAACTGGAATTACGTGACTAATCCTAGCCACCCGCGCGTGTCGGTGATCATTCCCCACTGGAACGGCCGGCAGCATTTGCATGATTGCCTGAATTCCCTCCGACGGCAAACGCTCGTCGACCACGAAGTCATCCTGGTTGACAACGGCTCGACCGACGGCTCTCAGGCCTATGTTGGCGCTGAGTTCCCGGAAGTGGTGCTCCTCGAACTGGGCGAGAATCGCGGCTTCACNGGGGCATGCAATGCCGGCTACGCAGCCAGCCGTGGCGAGTTCGTTTGTCTGTTGAACAACGACACCGAGGCGGACCCGAANTGGTTGGCGGTCATTGTGGATACCTTCGAGCGGCACCCGGGCGCGGGCGTCGTCGCCAGCAAAATGCTGCTGTTCGACCGGCGCGACCACTTCCACACCGCCGGGGATTATTACCGGGTCAATGGCTTGCCCGGCAATCGTGGCGTCTGGCAGGCGGATCGCGGCCAGTACGATCGCGAAGAGCCGGTATTCAGCGCCTGCGGGGGAGCTGCTGCTTACCGGCGGGCTATGGTCGAGCAGATCGGCTTTCTGGATGATGCCTTCTTTTTCTCCTGCGAGGATATTGACCTGTCGTGGCGGGCCCACCTGGCTGGTTGGGATGTCATCTACGCGCCGCAGGCAGTGGTCTACCACAAGCTGAAGGCATCGGCCGGCAGCGGTGTCACCGGCAGCTACCACGACGGGCGCAACTTCCTCTATGTCATTTGGAAAAACTATCCCGGCTCGTTGCTGCGCCGCCATTGGGCCGAAATCCTGCAAGCGCAATTGCGAATTAGCGCCGAGGCGCTACGCGCCTGGCGCGGACCGGCGGCGCGGGCCAGACTGCGCGGCCAATTGGCCGGGCTTCTGGGCTTTTTCAGGATGTGGCCAGCCCGCCGGCGCATTCAGGGCGGTCGCGCCATTGATGACCGGGCGCTGGAGTCCCGCCTGAGCCGGGTTGACGAGGATTTATAGGGCAGATACACTTGGTTTTCTCGCCTCACTGGAGCGAAGTCTTCCAATTCTTGGCCACGGCCGCAAGGCAAATCGCAGTATGAGCACACCACCACCTCTTCTGAGCTTGATCATACCCGCCTACAATGAGGCGGAGCGTTTGCCCACCACGCTGCCGAAAGTCTTTGAATTTCTAGAGGCGCAACCCTACTCATTTGAAATCATCATCGTTAACAACAATAGCCGGGACAACACGCGCGAGATAGCGCTCGATTTTGCGGCCGACCGTCCCTACTTGCGCGTTATCGACGAGATGACCCAGGGCAAGGGGGCGGCGGTTCGTACCGGGATGCTAGCGGCCAAGGGCGAGTATCTCTTCATGGCCGACGCCGACTTCTCGATGCCGGTGGCGGAAATAGCCAAGTTTCTGCCGCCGCTGTCCGGCGAGTACGATGTCGCCATCGGCAGCCGCGAAGCGCCGGGGGCGGTCCGTTTCAATGAACCCCAGTATCGTCACTTCATGGGCCGCGTGTTCAATTTCTACGTCAAAGTGCTGGCCATNCCNGGCTTTGAGGACACGCAATGCGGATTCAAGTGTTTCCGGCGGCATGTGGCGCTGGACATCCTGCCCAATCAGACCATCGACGGGTGGGCTTTTGACGTGGAACTCCTGTTCATTGCCTTGCGGCGCGGCTACCAGATCGTCGAGGTACCCATTCACTGGTATTACGGCGAGAACAGCCGGGTTAGCCCCGTGCGCGACACGATCAATATGATCCGCGAAGTCTTGCGCATTCGATACAACGGGTGGACCGGTCGCTACGACCGCCGCACCCAACCCGACCCGGCCGTCTCCAAGACGCGGTAACCCATGGCCTCGTCCGGCCCCAGACACTTACCCGATCTGCAAATCGAGCGCTTGTTCGCCGCGGAACTCGGCATCACGTGGGTCGCCGGCGTCGACGAAGCGGGGCGCGGCGCGCTGGCGGGGCCGGTCTTTGCCGCGGCCGTCGTGCTGCCGCTTGGCGAGAGCGATGAAGGATTCTCCTTGCCGGAAGTCCGGGATTCCAAGTTGCTTTCTCCCGCCGTGCGCGAGCGGCTCTTTGATTTGATCTGCGCCAGAGCCGCAGCCTTCGCCATCGCATCAGCCNCNGCGGAGTGGATCGACCGGCACGGGATTCTGGGGGCCACGCGAAAGGCCATGAGTGATGCTGTGGCCGCCTTGTCGCCCGCGGCCCAGGCTGTGCTGGTCGATGGTCCATTGCGGCTCGTCGGCGGCAACCGGCCGCAGCGGCCCGTGGTGCGCGGCGACCTGCACAGCCTCAGTATCGCCGCGGCATCAATTTTGGCCAAGGTCAGTCGGGATCGGTACATGGTCGAGCTAGGAGAGCGATTTCCCCATTATGGCTTCGGGAAACACAAAGGCTACGGGACGGCCGAGCACCTGGCGGCGCTCGGCCGGTTGGGTCCTTGCCCGGAACACCGTCGCAGTTTTGCGCCGATGCGGGCTTCATTGTTTTAGCGAGCGAACCGTTCCTTCAGCAGGTCCGCGAGATCAGGCCGGCCTATCTCCTGCAGGTCATAGCGGACGCGCTGGTTCGGCTTGTCGATATCGACCAGTCGCCCTAGATCGATCGGCGTGGCGATGATGACCATATCGACCGGCGTGCGATTGATGGTCTCCTCCAAGTCGGCGATCTGCTCCTTGCCATACCCCATCGCCGGCAAAATGGCCCCGGTGGTTGGGTATTTGCGGTAAGTATCGGCGATAGTGCGCACGGCATAGGGGCGCGGGTCGACGATCTCGGCCGCACCGAACTGCTGGGCGGCCACCACGCCGGCCCCATAAGCCATCTCGCCGTGGGTTAGCGTCGGCCCATCCTCGATAACCAGCACGCGCTTGCCACGGATGCCATCGGGATCCTCAACNGACAAGGGAGACGCCCCGCGAATCACGACCGCCGACGGGTTGACGGCGCGAATATTGCTTAGGACCGTGTTGACGCCGGCCGAGTCGGCCGTGTCGATCTTGTTAATCACGACGGCATCGGCCATGCGCAAGTTCGCCTCGCCCGGATGGTAGCGCAATTCGTGGCCGGGCCGGTGGGGATCCACCACGACGATGTGGAAATCGGGACGGTAGAAGGGCAGGTCATTATTGCCGCCGTCCCAGATGATAACGTCCGCTTCCTCTTCGGCCTTGCGCAGAATAGCCTCGTAATCGACGCCGGCAAAAATGACCGCGCCGCGATCGACGTAAGGCTCATACTCCTCCCGCTCTTCAATGGTGCATTGCGCCGCATCCATATCGGCATGGCTGGCAAACCGCTGAACCGCCTGGGCGGCCAGATCGCCGTAGGGCATGGGATGGCGCACGGCGACCACGTGCTTGAAGCCCAACTCGTTTTTCAGGACGTCCAGCACCTTGCGCGACGTCTGGCTCTTGCCGCTACCGGTGCGAACGGCGCANACGGAGATGATNGGCTTGCTCGATTTCAGCATCGTGGCCCNCGGGCTCAACANGCGAAACCCCGCGCCGGCGGCCAATACCTTCGACGCCAAATGCATAACATATTCGTGCGACACGTCTGAATAGGAAAAGACGACTTCATCGACTTCGTGGTCGCGAATGAGCTCCGTCAGCTCGCTTTCCGGATGAATGGGGATGCCCTCCGGGTAGAGCGGGCCGGACAGCGCCGGTGGATAGAGCCGGCCTTCGATGTTGGGTATTTGCGTGGCGGTAAACGCGACTACCCGGTGGCTCTCATCATTTCTGAACACCGTATTAAAGTCGTGGAAATCTCGTCCGGCAGCCCCGGCTATGATCGTGCGCACAGGTCGTTGGGAACTCATCAGAAAAGGTTCTCCTTGGAAAGATGGGATTAAACTGTCAGGTCGGATGGAAAAGTGGATTGACGCTCAGACAGAGCTGAAAAATCTCAAGTCCGAACTGATGCTATCTGAAAAACGAGAAATAGGCATTTGATATTATGAAAAGTAGTGCTATAATTTTGAGAAGTTGCATGACATAATCTGTAAGGCACTGCGCAGGGTGCGATGAGTTCTCTGGCCTTCACGATGACGCCGCAACTGTCTAATTTGAGAGGAGATGTATTGTTACTGGCTGCCCGCCACGGCCCAGCTCCCTCTAGTTCGAAAGCTTTGATAACTCTATTCGGCTACCGATCAGGGAGTAGAATGCCATGGAAGAGCAACTGCTTGCCTTCTTGTCGCACCTGCAGCGAGAGTACAGGTACTCAGAAAATACCATAGCCGCCTACCGCAACGACCTCAGCCAATTTCTGGAATACGTCGAGAGCCACTCTGGCGCCAAGCTGAATGAATGGGCGGCCGTCACGGACGACGACATNGAAGCTTANCTCACCTANATGAAGCACAAGGCACAGCCCTATGCTTCTTCCACCATTGCCCGGAANGTCGCNGCCATTAAATCCTTCTACAATTATCTNACCGCCCAGGGAGTGGTGGCCGATAACCNGACANTTGAAATCGACTCCCCCAAGGTCAAGAAGCGCTTGCCGCAAACGCTGACCTTCGCCGAAGTTGAGCGATTGCTCGAGGCTCCCCAGAGCGGCTCATCGCCCAAGAATCTGCGCGACGTCGCGCTCCTGAATATCCTCTATGAAACCGGTATGCGGGTGACCGAAGTCGTCTCCATACAACTCGAAGACGTCGACCTCGCTCGGGGCGTTTTGTCATCGCCCACGCGCCAGGGGGACGACCGCGAGATCCCTTTGGAAGATTCGACCAGGCAGCTGCTGGACGAATATCTGGCTGATGGGCGGCCGCAATTGGCCAAGAACAAGTTGGAACGGGCGCTGTTTCTGAACCACCGCGGCGAAAAGCTGACCCGACAGGGACTGTGGTTGATCATCAAGGGCTACGCCCGGCAAGCCGGCCTCAACACGGAGGTGACGCCGCACACCTTGCGTCATAGCTTCGCCGTGCACCGCCTCAACAAAGGATCTAGTCTTGAAGATATCCAGCGCTTGCTGGGTCACGCCAATATCTCTACCACACAGATTTACACTCAAATGGAACAGGCGGAGGCTGAAACCTCCAATGCGGCTTCAACCGCCTGAGGGGAGACGGAAATCATATGAGTCAGTTCATCGCGTCATCCGATATTAAAGCAGCGGCCGATTACATTCGCGCCCGCACCCAATACAAGCCCCGGGTCGGGCTTGTTCTCGGTTCCGGCCTGAATTCGTTGGCCGACACGATTGAGTCCCCCGACATCATTCCAACCGGCGACATTCCCAATTGGCCCGTTTCCACCGTACCCGGCCACGTNGGGCGGTTGATCATCGGTAACCTGGAAGGGCAAGCGGTTCTCGTGTTGCAGGGGCGAACCCACTTCTACGAAGGGTATCCGTTTGACAGAATCACCCTGCCCGTGCGNGTCATGGCGGAGCTGGGGATTGGCATCTATATGGTCACCAACGCGGCGGGCGGCTTGAACCCGGATTATGAGCCGGGCGATCTGATGCTCATTCGCGACCATCTCAATTTCCCGGGCCTGGCCGGTAATAACCCGCTGCGCGGGCCGAATGATGAGTCGCTGGGGCCTCGCTTCCCGGATATGACGGCCGCCTATGACCCAAAGTTGCGCGCCCTGGCGCGTCGCGTCGGCGAAGAAGCCGGCATAACCCTGCGCGAGGGGGTGTATGCCTACGTAGGCGGGCCGAGTTTCGAGACCCCGGCCGAGCTGCGGTTCCTCCAGATGGCCGGNGGCGATGCNGTCGGCATGTCAACCGCCCCGGAAGTGGTCGTCGCTCGTCACGCCGGGATTCGCGTGCTGGGCATCTCGACGATNTCCAATATGGCGCTCCCNGACCCCCCGCCNGGCCTGACCCAAAACCATGAGGAGGTATTGGAAATGGGCCAGCNGGCNGTGCCACGCCTGATCACCGTCGTGCGNGGCGTGCTCCGGCGTCTGGAAGAAGCCAACTGACCCCATTGCGCTATCCACTGTATCAGGACATCAACAACGTCCGCTACATAAACTGACGCTGAGCCACGTCGCCTGACCATCATGGATCGCTTCTATCTATTCCTGATACGCAACGACGTCTGGATCTACATCGTCAGCATCCTGGGTCTTTTCTGGTACCTGACTGAGCTGGTCCGGGCAATGCGCACGCTGCGTCAGGCCATGTTTAACCTGGAAAAGGAAACGGCCATGGCGGCGCGGAATCACGCGTTGGGCTTCATCCTCTTCTTCTCGATCGTCATCAGCCTGGTTTTTTACGTTAACAGGTATATCGCTCCTTATCTACCGGAAGAGGTGCTGGTCGAGACGACGCCAACCCCGGACGTCTTCGCCACCCCCCTCAGCCCGCCAACGCCAATCAGCACTCCCGCGGCCGAAGGGGCNCTCAACCTGCCCCCGGTGCTGGCCCCCACGGTGACACTTCCCTTCGCGCCGGGGCTTGATACATCGACGGTTATCACGGATACGACGGCCGAAGGGGCGGCAACACCCGAAGCGACCCCCACCCCATTCGAGGCCTGTGTCCCGGAACTGACCATCACCGAACCATTAAATGGCTCGGTGGTCTTCCAGCGGGCGGCATTTCGCGGCACGGCCAACACGGGCGAGATGCACCAATACATCATTGAATTGAACGGGCCGCAGACAGCAGGATCATGGGCGGCAATCACTCTGGAGCCGGCGCTCCAGCCGATTATCAACGGCGATCTCGGCCAGGTCGATTTGACCCAGTGGCAACCCGGCCCTTACAGAGTGCGCTTGCGCGCGCTCGATGCCAGCGGCGTCGATCTGGGGCAGTGCATTATCCAGATGACGCTGGACAACTGATACAGCTCAATCGACGTTCTGGTAGAAGCAAAGAAGCGTATTGCCGTAGCGTCGCTGGTCGACAAGCGCCAAACAGTCCAACTCCANATCGCGGTATTCCCGCGGGTCGATCTGAACAATGGCCTGCCCCTCTTTCGCCAGATAGCGTGNGGCGTCCTTGTCGATCGCCTGCAGGGCGTCGACCCACATCTCCAGATATTGGGGCGGCGCGATGTAGATGACATCNAATGGTGGGGCCGTGGATTCGCGCAGATAGGCCAGCGCGTCCCCCTGGATAACGATGGCGTCGTCATTCAGTTGGGTATGCTTCAGATTGTCGCGCACGGTCTGGACGGCCGCGCGAGCCTTATCCACAAACACAACTTCCGCCGCGCCGCGACTAAGGGCCTCGATTCCGACCTGTCCTGTTCCGGCGTACATATCCAGCCAGCGCGTGCCATGCACATCGCCAAGGATATTGAAGAGGCTCTCCTTGACACGATCCATGATCGGCCGCGTGGTGTCCCCCGGCACCAGCTTGAGCCGCCTTCCTTTCGCCTTGCCGCTAATCACCCGCGCTGCCATATTTATTCGACCCTCAGTTCAAACAACTCGAACGTATCGTCGACCGTCTGCCCATTCTCATCAATAACCGGCAATCGCCAGCCGTCGCTCTGAACCCAGAGGCCCGCCGCCACCCGGTACGTGCCGGGCGGCAGGTTTTCCGGCAGCTCAATCCGGTGGGTATCGGGCACGTATTTGTCCGTGGGCCAGCGGTACGTCGGGAAATCGCCCGGGTTCAACTTGTCGGATTGGGCGACCAGATTGCCCTGACTATCGAGAACGTGGACAAATGACTGGTAGCCGATATCCAGTTGCCTGAGCGCTTTCCAGAAGACNGTAAACTCGATCGCGTCACCTGGGCTAACTGTCTCGCTAATCTCAGTATGCCCCAACATGGCGATTTGATCACCGAAATTGGCATAATGCTCGCGAGCATCCACATCGAGGTGGCGGCCTTCCGATGCCTTGTGAAACAGCCCCAGGGGCTGCAAGAGCAGGGCAACGGCCGTCAGCCCGCCAACCACCGCAATGACCGGCCGATCCCCCCGCATTTGNTCGCGCCAATTTAAGGGGCGTTCAATTACCTCACCGCGCCTATCGCGGCCGAGCCGTTGCGCCCAGGCAATGGCGAGCAAGAGCGAGACGCCTGTGATGATCCACCCAATGGTTCGCNGCGGCGTCGTGCCGAATTCGACTTCGACGACGTGGTCGCCTTCCGGCACGATGACCACAATGAACCCTTCTGGCTCCGCCAGCTCCGTCATGGCCGGCTGCCCATCGACTGTCACTCGCCAGCCGGGAAAATCGAACTGGTATAAGCGCAAGCGGAATTGCTTGGGCGTGGAGACATGATAGCGTGTCAGGAGCGGCCGAACGGTCTCGGTGGTCACTACCACCCCGTCCGGCAATGCCTCGCGGTTGACGCGATCCGGCGGCAAACCCTGTTCGAGCGGGGCGACGACCGAACGGCGACGCTCAGGAATAGTGACGACCGTCGCGGGTACGTAATCGGCGGTCGAGGTCGTGCCCAGCCAGCGCCCCCTGTTTTCGATCTGCGACATCCGCAGCGTGCTCACTTCGCCAAATGGTTCCCACAGGGCCGGCTGGCTGAGCGGCAAGGCGAAAAGAATGGCCAGCCCGACCGCCACAGCATAGATCCAAGACGAACGTAAGGATTCAACGGCGGGTTGGCTGCCGGCTCGCCCGCGGGCTACGGCGTCCACGCCGGCGGCGGCCAGCACGGACAGCATCGCCGCGGCCGCGCCAAGNAGTCGCCAGGGGAACTGAAAATAAGGCANAAACGGGAGNGCCTCCCAGATCGGTTGGGAAGCAGGGGTGATCAAAAAGATGACGCCGATAGCGGAGACGGCGAAAAACAGCAGTTGTTCGCGCTGCCTGACTCGGCCGACGGCCAACATGATGAGNCCCAGCATGCCGCCAAGCCACTGGACGACNCCCAAGTTAAACAGGAACAGGGATTGCGTCGCGCCCCAATCAGGCGAAACGGACGGGCTTAGCAACTCTCCCAGGGATAGGAAGTGGGTGCGAAAGTCGTAATTGCCGCCGGAACCGATGAGGGTGTTGAGCGTGACGGCGTTNCGCTCCAGAAACACNGGCAGCCAGAAGAAGGCGGCCAGNCCCAGCCCCAGGAGTAGCGCGGCGGCCAGGCAGCCGGCTGTCGACCACGAGCCGGGCCCGGGCGATACCCCATCTGGCCTCGGTCGCCGGCCTGTCCAGAAGGCAAGGATCNCCTGCCAGCCTATCCAGGCGGCCAGCACCCCGAAGAAGAACAGCCCCATCAAGTTGTGGCTCAGGATAACGGCGGCGACAAGGAAAATCGATGACAGCCACGACCCCGCCCCGGGCCGCTGCCGCAGTCGGTCGAGCGCCCACAAAGCCAGGAGAAAAACACCGAAGCTCAAGGCCTCTGGAAACACGCCGCGAATATGGGGATCGATGTATTGCAGGTAAGGCGAGTAGACGTAGAGCGCGGCGGCCACATATCCGGCGCCCCGTCCCCAATTGTCGCGGGTAAAGCCGTAGATGCCCAGCCCGGCCAGCAACATTCCTGCCACAAGCACCGTTTTGCTGGCCAACACCGGATCAACCCTGGGCAGAAGTTCCAGAGGCAAGGCCAGATAGTAGGCAAGCGGCGCGTAGTAATTGAAGATAGGATAGCCGTAGCCGTGATAAAAGTTAGGCGCCCAGCGGGGGTAGAATTCACCGCCGCGTATCAGATTGCTGAGTTCTTGTAGACGAAAGATGTGGAGTTCGGCGTCGGTGCCTTCCGGCAGGCTGGCGCGGCTTACCAGCGGCCACACCGCCAACAAGCAAATTAGCAGGACGACAAGGAAGCCGGGGTCGAATCTGCGCCGCAATCGATCTATCACGGGAAGGGATAATCCACAAAATACGCCGATTGCTCAGAATTCTCATCTATCCTGCGGAATCGGCGTACTTTGTCTGTTGAACGGGCAAATGCCAGATTAGGCAATCATGTCAACGATCTGATCGGGGTTATCGGCCACCTGGACGCCGGCCGCCTCGAGCGCGGCGATCTTGCCCTCGGCCGTTCCGCTCTTACCCTCGACGATCGCGCCGGCGTGGCCCATGCGGCGGCCGGGCGGCGCGGTTCGCCCGGCNATGAAGGNCGNGACCCGCTTGCTCATATTCTCGGCGATGTAGGCCGCCGCTTGTTCTTCGGCGTTACCGCCGATCTCGCCGATCATGATCACTTCCGACGTGTCGGGGTCATTCTCAAACAGTTTAAGCACGTCGATAAAGTCCATACCTTTGATCGGGTCGCCGCCGATACCCACGCAGGTCGATTGGCCGATGCCGCGCTGGGTGAGAGCATAGACGACCTCATAAGTGAGCGTGCCACTGCGCGATACCACGCCGATGGAACCGGGCGTCACGATGGAGCCGGGGATGATGCCAACCTTCGCCCCGTCCGGCGTAATCAATCCCGGGCAGTTCGGGCCAATGAGCCGGGTCTGCCGCTGGTCCAGATAGGAGCGCACGTTGATCATCTCCAGCACCGGGATNTGCTCCGTGAGGCACACGACGAGGGGCAAGCCCGCGTCGGCCGCCTCGTACATGGCGTCCGGGGCAAACTTAGCGGGTACGAAGATGATGGACGCGTTGGCGCCTGTCGCTTCGGCCGCTCCGCGGACGGAATCGAAGATCGGCACCTTGCCGTTTTCGCCATCAAAGTATTGGCCGCCCTTGCCCGGCACCACGCCGGCAACGACGTTCGTGCCAAAGGCGATCATCTGGTTGGTGTGGAACGTGCCCTCGCGGCCGGTGATGCCCTGGACGACCAGACGCGTGTTTTTGTCGACTAAAATACTCATGATCCCCTCTCAACTCCCCGAGATGCCTCAGCCGCCGCGACTGCCTTCTGTGCCGCCTCGGACAGCGTCGCCGCCGTCATCATATCGGCCTCGGCCAGCAGCGCCAGGCCTTCCTGGGCGTTCGTGCCCGCCAGCCGGACGACCATCGGCACGTTGGTTTCAACCTGTTCCAGCGCGGACAAAATGCCGCGCGCCACTTCATCGCCGCGGGTGATGCCGCCGAAAATATTGAACAACACAGCCTCGACTTTCGGGTCAGACAGAATGAGGCGCAACGCCGTNGCGACCTGATCGGCTCNAGCGCCNCCGCCGATGTCGAGGAAATTNGCCGGCTCGCCGCCGTAGAGCTTGATGATGTCCATCGTGGCCATCGCCAGGCCCGCGCCGTTCACCATGCAGCCGATGTTCCCGTCCAACTGGATGAAGGTGAGGCCGGTGCGTCGGGCTTCGGCTTCGGCCGGGGGTTCCTCCTCCACATCACGCATCTCAGCCAGTCGGGGGTGACGGTTCAGGGCGCTGTCATCGATCGACATTTTGCCATCGAGGGCCATCAACTGGCTTTCCCCGGTGATAATCAGCGGGTTGATCTCCGTCAGCGAGGCGTCGTTGGCCCTGAAGGTTTCGTAGAGACCCGCGACGATCTTGTGAAAATCGCCCCACACCTCGCGCGGCAGGTCCATACTGTTGGCCAGATAGGTCGTCTGATAAGCGCGCACGCCNANAACAGGATCGATGTGGGCAAGGTGGATCTTCTCTGGCGTCTTTTCCGCCACTTCCTCAATGTCCATGCCGCCGGCGGCCGAGGCCATGACCATCGGTAGCCTCTTGCCACGATCGATGAGCACCGCCAGGTATAGTTCCTGTTGAATGCCCGGCGCCAGCTCNTCGACCAGCACCTTGTTGACCGTCAGTCCCTTGATCTTCATGCCTAGAATCGCCCGGGCGTGGGCCTCAGCCTCGTCAGGGGATTGGGCAACCTTGACGCCGCCCGCCTTGCCGCGCCCGCCGGTCAGCACCTGGGCCTTGACGACGGCCCGGCCGCCCAGGTCTTGNGTGATGCGGCGGGCATCTTCCGGGGTGTAGGCGACTTCGCCGTGCGGAATGGGTATGCCATGTTCGGCAAACAGTCGCTTGGCCTGAAACTCATGTAGGTTCACAGCGCTCTCCTTCTATCCAATGGAATCACCTTATCGGCCCCGGCGGAATGTTCGGTTCGCTNCTCCGCCGTGGGGCAAAATGAAAGGCGAACGGCAGACCCGTTCGCCCCTTGTATAACTGATTTAACGAGCCGTAACAGTATAGCACAGGCATACAGGGTGGTCGAAACGATCAACTTCGCGAGCGTCGCTGGCGCAGGATCTCGAACGACAGCACCGCCGCGGCCGCNGCCGTTCCCAGNGCGTATTGAACTTCGCGACCGTAGGGAATGCTAACCCGCAAATCGGCCGCCTGTTCCACAGCGCGGGCCACGCCCCGTTTTTCGCCGCCTATCACCAGAAGGAGCGGGCCGCCGAGGTCCAACTCGTGCATGGGAAGGGCNTCAANGGCCGTCGCCACCGCCACGGGTACGTTTCGCAAGCGCGCCGCGGNCGCNGCATCNACNGCNGTCGCCACGGCNGTGGGNATGAATTCCGAAGCGCCGGCCGAAGACCGCAANACCGTCGCCGCGGCCGAAAGCCAATTCCGTGGCGGAACGATAAGGCCATCGATTCCCGCGGCATGGATCGATCGCACGGCCTGGCCAAAGTTATAGGGGTCCTCGACACCATCGAGCACAAAAATGACCGGCGCGAGCGGTTCAAACAGGCTATCGACGGTTTGCATTCGTCGCGGACCGACTTTGGCGATCACACCACCTTGAAAATCGCCNCCTGCGCGCTCATTGAGAACAGAATCAGGCACGCGGGCGACGGCGACACCCATTGCTTGGGCGAGCTGCTGCAAGCGAGCCACCCGCCCGTCAAAGCGATCCTGGCTGATCAATATCTCCGCTACAGCGCGGCTCTGAGCCATCAGAATAGCCTCGACAGCCACGATCCCCTCGATCCACTGGTAATCGTCCATGGTCAGGCGCTCATTCTGCCATAGTCCGGCGCAAATGAAAACAAAAGGCCAGATACGCGATCTGGCCCTTTGTGTACTTATTCAATGAGGCGGTACTTCTTATTCGCCGTCTTCAGTCGTCGGAGCGGTCGTTGGCGCGGCTTCGACTTCCGGAGTAGGAGTCGGCGCGGCCAGGAACTTGGGATCCAGGGCGGGCAGCGTGGGCACGCGGCTGCGCCACATGTCGTTGATCTGCAGGTTGCCCGTCAGACGCTCGTCGATGAACCCTTGCAGCGTCTCCGTCTGCCGCGTCTGGAAATCGGATTCGCTCAATTCGCGCTCTTCGCGGCCGCTGACCATGACCAGGAAGTAGCTGGTCGTGCCGTCGCCGTTCTCAACAACGATGACGTCGCTAGGTTCATCAAGGCCCAGGTCAAACGCGGCCGTTGCCACCTCGGCGCCTAGGCTGGCTTCGAGGTTCGACTGCGTACGCCACAGCAGCTCGTAGGCATTGGTCGCTGGCTGTTCAGTCGCTTCGGGATCATCCGGGCGGCTGGAAATCGTGTTCCAGGCCGTCAGGAAACCCTCGGACTCCGCCAGCGCCTGTGCCTCGTTCGCGGCTTCCTCGGTCGTAGCCTCGATCACGAAAATGCTCGCCTGTTCGGCCAGACGGGAGATGTTTCGCTCTTCAGTCAGTACCTCGGTCAGACGTTCGCTGCAAATCTGGGCCCGGACGACCGCGCGATAGGTAGCTTCGTCAACGCCGAGATCAGAGAGNTGGGCCACGAAGTCGCCGTACTGGGTCTGGAACTCCTCTTCGGAAAGAGGCGTGGGCGTCGGGAACGGAGTGGCGGTCGGGCCGGTTGTCGGCGTAGGGAAGGGGGTTGCAGTCGCCACCGACTCCGTNATGACCGCCGTCGGGATCGGCGTCAGCGATGGCGTGGGNTGGATCGTCGCGGTCGGGCTCGGCGGCTGCGTCGGNGATANGCCATCGCCATAGAAAGCGTACGCCTCGCCAATCCGGCTCTGGATNTCGGCCTCGGTTATCTCTATGCCGCGCTCCTCGAGCGCCTCGCACATCACNACTTCATTGGCCATCGCGTTGATGGCATCCTGGCCCATCGTCTCCGGCTCGAANAGTTCGTTGATGACGTTCCCGGCAAATTGCTGGATGAAGCCCACATCNCCGCCNAACGCCTCCAGCTGATTCTNNAGGAAGAGAATGCGCTGGGCGCGCTCGAACTTGACGCGGTTCTCCCATTCACGCAAAGTGANTTGCGTNTCGCCGACCGTNGCCACAGCNCGGCCGGGGGTGAGTATTAATTCGTTTACCAAAGCGACGCCGATCACCAGAGCGATGAGCNCGCCGATAGCGATCACCGCAATGCGGATGTTGCGCAATTGGCGCTCGTGCTTGCGCGCAATCAGGATCTCTTTGCGCGACTGCCGCTGTTGAGCTTCGTCGTTTGGGGTCGAGGGGGGTTTTTTAGCCATTTAACATTACTGCGAATGCCAGGGCTGGCCTATTCAGCCACNAACGGCAGCAACGCGATGTGACGGGCGCGCTTGATCTCGCGGGCCAGATGGCGCTGATGCTTGGCGCAGGTNCCGGTCTGGCGGCGCGGCCGCATGCGGCCAAATTCGTTAACATAACGGGAAAGAAGATCGACCTGCTTGTAGTCGATCTCGGTTTTCTCGACACAAAACTGGCATACGCGCTTGGTCGGGCGAAAACGCCGGTTAGGACGGTTAGTAGCTTGCATCTCTCAATCCTCTTTACTCTGTGAGTACGATCAAATCCTGGGCAACGACTTCCGTTCGGAAGTGCTTGCGGCCGAGACTATCCTCCCAGCCGCGGGTCTGTAAGCGACCTTCGATATATACTTGCTGGCCTTTGGCGAGCCGGTCTTTGCACATCTCCGCCAGGGACCCCCAGGCGATGACGTTGAACCATTCTTTTTCTTCGTGCTTCTCGCCTTCGGCCGTTGTCCAGCTGCGCGAGGTGGCGACACTGAAAGAAGCCACGGCGCGGCCGCCAGGGGTCTGACGAACCTCAGGCTCGTCTTCCAGCCAGCCGATCACCATGACTTTATTCAAGCCCTTGCTTGAACTCATCGCCTCTCGCCCCGCTTAGAGATCATTCGCCTTTACGCACGACCAGATAACGAAGAACATCCTCGTTATACTGCATGCTGCGCTCGATTTCTTTGATGCGAGTAGGGTCTATTTGCGCCTCGAAGAGGACGTAGTAGCCTTCCTGGAACTTCTTGATGGGGTAAGCCAGATTCCGCATGCCCCAATGATTGGCGGTCAGCGCGCCGTCTTCCTTGGAGCCGGGAACCAGCAAATTGCTGAGCCGCTCGATCAATTGATTGCGCTCAGCCTCTTCCAACTGCGGTTGGATGACAACAGTTACTTCGTATTCACGCACGTTGCATTACTCCTTTCCTTGGAATTTACTCTAGCGAGTATTGCCCCCGGTCACTTGCCGGGAGCGGAAGCCGGGGAATGGTCGTGCTTTACCATTGCCGGGCAACGANTTCGTAATTATAGCGGGAAGTCAGAATTNTTCAAGGCATTGGACAAAAGGCGAACCAGTATCGATGCGCACTATTTCACAAGGGCGACATCTACAGCTTCTTGCAGGGTCCGGCATTCGATAATCTGCACCCCCTGTGGCGCGGCGGTCGATTTCAGCTGGCGGGTCCGGGGCACGACACAACGCTTGAAGCCTAGCTTGGCCGCCTCCTTGAGACGGGGCTCCAATTGGCTGACGGCCCGCAACTCGCCGCTCAACCCGACCTCGCCGAAAAACGCCATATCAGCGTGAATCGGCCGGTCCTTCACACTGCTGGCGATCGCCAGCGCCACCCCCAGGTCGGCCGCCGGCTCGGAGATTTGCAGGCCGCCAATGACGTTGACGAACACGTCCTTGTCATGGAGCGGCACGTGGACCCGGCGCGTTAACACCGCCGTCAGCAGCAGCAGCCGGTTCATGTCGATGCCGTTCGGCGTGCGCCGCGGGTTGCTGAACGTGGTCGAGCTGGCCAATGCCTGAACTTCGACCAGCAGCGGCCGCGTGCCCTCCAGNGTCACGGCGATGGCCGAGCCGGGCGCGTTTGCCTGCCGCTCCGCCAGGAATGCCTCCGACGGGTTAGGAACCTCGACCATTCCCTGCTCGACCATCTCGAAGACGCCCACCTCGCTCGTCGCCCCGAAGCGGTTCTTCACGCTGCGCAGGAGACGGTAGCGGTGGAATGGATCGCCCTCCAGGTAGAGGACAGTATCGACTATGTGCTCCAGCACGCGCGGCCCGGCAATGGCCCCTTCTTTGGTCACGTGACCGACGAGGACGATGATGACGCCAGATTGCTTGGCGACCTCCTGCAGGCGGGCGGCCGATTCGCGCACCTGGCTCACGCTGCCGGCCGACGAGTTCAGGTTATCGTCATAGGTCGTCTGGATGCTGTCGACTATCGCCATCACCGGCCGAACGGTATGGATGTGATCCAGTATGGCGTGGAGATTCGTCTCCGTCACCAGGAACAGGTCATTGGCATCCATACGCAGACGCTCGGCCCGCATCTTGATCTGGCGGGCGCTTTCCTCGCCGGAGACGTAGAGCACCGGCCCGTGGAGATTGGCCGCCAGACCNGCTATCTCCAATAGCAAGGTGGACTTGCCGATGCCCGGATCGCCNCCGACCAGGATCAGCGANCCGGGCACAAGCCCCCCGCCGAGCACGCGCGAGAATTCCTGAACCGGCAGCGCCAAACGATCGAGCCCGTCCGCCTCCACCTCATGCAGGCGCACCGGCCGGGACGATACCAGCCCGCCCGACTTTCGNCCCTTGGCTGCCGTTTCCGACTCTACGAATTGCTCGACCATCGTGTCGAATTCGCCACAGCGCGGGCAACGGCCCATGTAGGCCGGTGTCGCGCGGCCGCAACTTTGGCACANGTATNGCGTTTGTCTTTTCGCCATGTAGATAGTATACCCATATCCGGCAATATCGTCGGCGTCCAATCTCCAGAATAAGACCATTTGTTCTATTTTCATATTCATTATTCATGCGATCAGAACGGCGGGACTGTGATCGGAATGATATAATGCCGAAAGTTTATGATTAACTGGTTTTCCGTCTTCGCAAACAGTTTTTGGGTGGCCGGGTTGGCGGTCGTGCTTGCCGGACTGAGCTACTATTACTGGCAGGCCACCGAGACCGGCCGCCCATTGACGCAGGCCCTCGGTTCGCCGCCTTTCCAGCGCGTGGCCGTGATTGGGTTGCTGCTGATAGGGGTCGGGCTGGCGTTAACGGCCAACGGGTTGTGGCAGGTTATCCCGGCCGCGCTCCTGATCCTTGTTTGTGCAGTCGCCATNGTGGCCCTGTATCGTGGCCGGTCGAACACTCCTCCCGCACAGTGAGACGCAAGAAATGATGAACAAAACACGGTTTGCCACCCTCTTGCTTGTGGCGCTTATTCTGACTCAAACGCTCGCGTTTCATCCGGCTCTGGCCGCCGACCGCCGTCAGGAGGAATACCCGCCACCTTTGTTACCAACGCCGACCCTGGCCGTGCCGGTCGAAGCGCCGGCCGCTTCCCAGGGTGAGCCTTATCCCTCAGGCGGCACGGATTTTAATGGACAACTGCCGGTCCCGATCGGCATTGAGAACGGCGCGCAGGCGACAGAAGGGAATCTGGCCAATGAGCCGGCAACGCCGCAACTGGAGGAATCCTCCCCTTCTGACCGGGGGATAATCTTCTTATGGTTGGGTTTCGTGGCGACGATGCTGGTGTTTTTGACCAGTGTGTTTGGCTCGATCATCTTGTTCACGCGACGGAACGAGTCATAGCGGCCTACGTGCGAAGGAGTGGGAGTCAACTGAGGCCGGCTCAAGTTGTCTACGTCTTGGGGCCAGGATGGTGGTAAGGAGCGTAGTTGGAAGCGAACAATAAAGCCGCCCCGACACACAAATCGTGGCGAAGGTACCTGCCCTGGCTCAACCTGGCGCTGACGCTTGTCCTGGTCATTGCCGGGCTGTGGTATCTCTCAACACGATTGGATGCGGCCGCGCTGGCCGACGCGATTCTGGCCGCGTCGCCTGGGTACGTTGGCCTGTCGGTGGCGATCATGCTGGTCACCGTCTTGATCAAGGCCCTTCGCTGGCAATTGATGTTTCCAAACGAGTATCCTCCGGTGCGTCTTTCGTCTTCCTTTTGGGCCATCTCCCTGGGCCAGTACGTAAACTTGGGCGTTCCCTTTCTTCGTCTGGGGGAGGTAGCGCGTCTTTATGCCCTCAACCAGGAGGCTGGCACAAGCCCGGGGAGGGCGTTTGGTACGCTGGTCGTCGAAAAAACATTGGACCTGATTTTCTTCGGCCTGACGATTCTATTCGTCTTGCCGTTCGTCATCCTGCCCGAATTTGTCGGCGATCCAAACGTGGTCCTGTGGCTGTTGCCCATCGCCCTTCTTCTCATCCTGTACTTGCTGGCTTACCAGACTCATCTCGTCATTCGCCTCTGGCAGCGCGTCGTCCAGCCGCTGCCGGAGCGATTGCGCAATCTGCTTTTGCGGCTGGCTGTTAGCGGCCTGGAAGGGCTGGAGTCATTGCGAAACCGGCGCTTGACCGTTTTCATGCTGGTATTGACCCTGGCGATCGCATTGCTGTCCGTCGCTCTGCCTTACGTACTGTTTCCAGCCCTGTCTCTACCGCTCGACGTCCTGGACGCGGCCCTGGTACATATCGTGGTCACCATTGCCATCGTCCCGCCGAGCACTCCGGCCAAAATCGGCGTGCTGAACGGCGCGGCCGCTCTGACGCTGTGGCAATTGGGTATCTCGGACGAAACCGCGATCGCCACGTATACCATCCTCCTCTACCTGGTCGTCGTCGTGCCCCAAATCATCCTCGGGCTGATCGCCGCGTCGCGGAAAAAGTGGCGGTGGCAAACGGCGATGCCGGGCACCGCCGCGCCCCCCGGCGCGAATGCCAACCTGCCATGAGTGGGCCGTTTATCTCTGTC
>JAACJX010000010.1 GCA_014237545.1 Ardenticatenia bacterium
CTCATGCCTCCGCCCCTTTTTATCGCCCGTTTTAACGCTTCAGCCCGACGCTTCCAGCCCTTTGAGGGTCTGTCGCGCCCGGCTTTCGCTACGGGCTGAGGGGCCAAGGCCTGGTACTCTGGCTCACAGTTGGCCGTTCGCGTCTGGCGCCCCGACCTTCCCCTTCGCTTGCGCTTCCCGCAGACTATCGCCTGCCCGCCCCAAGTGTTATCAGCGCCACCATCGAGTTCAATATGCCAGAAGAAGATAGCGAATCGGTGAATTTCTTGGTTGTACACGCTCCTTATTAGTGTGCCACATGGTCAAGGGTCGAGATGAACAGCCTCTGTGAGGCTGCCATTGACTGCGTGTGAGCTGATGAAGGTGGAGCGCGTGCAACGCTGGGCAGCGCTCTGAATATACACGATGAAGCGGCGAGAAAGGGGAGTAGGGATGATCAGGCGATTACCTACCTTCCAAGGTTACACAATTGATGTGAGACTCAAGGAGTTTCGCAAGGTCGAGTGGGACAAACTGCCGGAGTTCATCGCTTTCGAGAGCGAGGTGGGTCGAAAGATACTGGCGGAGATGGAAAATCAACCGGAAGCTGTCCAGACTTACCAGGACGAGAACCCTTCCGAGATTGTGCGACAGGTCAGAAACGCCTCTGCCGGATAGCCGTAGCCACCGGCATCAGTTCGGAGCCGGGTTGCCGTCGAGCCTCTCCGGCTCCCCGACGATGGCTGAAGCATTGACCGTGCCATCGCGGATAGCATCCATAAAAGCCGCGGCCAGGGCGGCCGCCAGCTGGAGACGTTCCGGTTCGTTGTCCAGGCACAACCCGTCGTGGCGTTCGAGGAGCGCCAGTAGATATGTTTCCAGAGCCTCCGCTTCCGGGAGGGAGTCGACGGGGGTTTGATCGATAACTTCCGCAGTCATAGCCGCAGCCTAACGGACGTGAACGCCTAAGTCCAGCCCCATTTCTATTTCCAATCCTCTGCCAGAGCTGCTCTAAGCAGAATACCCGCCGAAAAAGCGCCTTGCGGCAGCGGAACTTGCCAGAGAACGCCGGCTGCGTGCTGTTGGTAACCCCCTTGTGGCGCAGGCCGGCAACTCGCCTGCGCCAGTGGCACAGCCGCCTCCGCTCATCAAGGGTCTGCGATGCTGACGCACTCGCCAGGGCTCGCCCTTGACTTCGCTCTCGGCGGCTGTGCGGAGTAGCTGGTAAGGAAGCATGTTGCTTCCGAAAAAACATTATGAGAGGGGAGCAGCGGGGAAGGGAGGTGGTGAAACCATGAAACTGATGACCAAGACACTGGAGAAACGCTTCGCCCAGGTCGGTTCCCAGGCCGAGGAAGAGGACCCGCTGATCGTCGCCAAGTTCTTTAACCCCTGCGGGGCCGGGACCTGGTACGCAACAGAGTACGATCCGGAGACGCGCATCTTCTTTGGCTATGTGTCCATCTTCGGCGACTGGAACGACGAGTGGGGGAGCTTTGCGCTGGGGGAGCTGGAGAACTACAAGGGGCCGTTTGGGATCGGGATCGAGCGGGACCTGTACTTTGGCGAGCGACGGGCCAGCGAGGTGATCCGGGAGAAATAACCTGGCGTTTGTGGGCGGGGCTGAGACGACTCGGCCCCATACCAGAGACGCTACACACAAAGCATCTGGCAAGCGTTATTTTGAAGCCAGTTTGAAGGGAGGTGAGATAGAATGAATTACCAGAAACTGATCATCGCCGGCAGCGCGACCAAAGACGCCCAGCCGCGGCAGTCGAAGGATGGCGAGAAGACCTTCACCACCTTCGATGTCGGTGTCAGCGACGACAAAGACAAGACCACCTACTTCCCCGTTGTCGTCTTCGGCAAGCAGGGCGAGGCGGTGGCCAAGTATGTCACCAAAGGCCGCCAGGTCCTGGTCGAGGGCCGCGTGCTGGTCAACGACAAGGGCTACTTCAACGTCGTGGCCGACTGGGTGCGATTTGGTCCGGAGACGAAGGCTGTCAAAGAAGAGAAGCCGGCGGAGTAAAAACAAAAGCCGCCAGGAGTCCGCGAGGGGCTCCTGGCCGGCGAGCCCGCCCACCCCGAATGCGCTTTTTCGGCCGTGAAGACAACGGATAGTGAACAACGATCATTCCGGTGATGAAGACTTATGACTCCGGTTGGGCTCATTGCCATTGAACGATACGCGATCGTTAGCTTGCCGGGGCATTTTATTCTTCCGGTCTAGCTGGCGTTTGTGAAGCTTGTCGCCAATGTTCACATAGGTCTCAACGATTTGCAGCAGCGCTAATAACAGGGCAATGATGCCGCCCAGGATCGTTACGACTTGGACGATCGTTTCGAGGTCAACGCCTTCCATTGCACACCCTCTAGTATGGCCAACGGATTGATAACTTGATTATGCCAGGAACGAGGATGCTGAGGCTATTCAAATTTTGGCACTAGAGTTGGTTATCAGACAGGATGGGGGAGGGTGGGTTAACTCTGTCGCCAATTAATTGTTGTACGACCTTAATCCGCAGAGTCTCAACTCAATGTAACCTATTGTTGTATGTCCTTAATCCGCAGAGGCTTAACCTATTGTAGTGCGAAACGAGTCCATCCTAAATAGCGTGTAAATTCCCCTGGCAGATGCGTTAGCGATCATACTAAAACCGACCTTCAAACCGATCCGCCAACTGAATCAGAATCCTTGCCCAATCCCGTATCGACAGGGTCCATTAACAAGCGATAGGTTGGGTAGCCAGATAGATCGGCTTGCGAACGGCTCTGCAGGAGACCGCACATGCAAATATTCTCCTGATCCCGATAAATATCAAAAGCCTTTTGGATATTAAGAGGATCGCTATTGGTAGTCCGATAACTTGCGCTCTGCGATGTTACCCGCGCTTGGCAAATCAGCGTCGATATTCCTGACGCGAGGTGACAAACGTCATTTTGCGCGGAGAGAAAAATACCCTATAGTATATTTATGGGTCGATTGGCCCTCAGTTTGGTCGTACCAGTTGCGTGAGATTACTTTTGTGCCTTGCGTATCTGCGCTGAGCCTTACAACCACATAGAGGCTGGCAATGAACTCGGTCTGTTCACTTCCCAAATATCGTTTGTTTATCCAAAACTACTCGGCAAGGGCGACCGCCCGCCTAGCCTTGGACGCGATGATCCTGACCCTTTTGTTTGGCCTCTTTGGCGGGCGACCTCGCCGTACAGTACTTGATGCGGAGAGCGCCCCGCCGGTCTCTATATCAGCTCGACGAGTGGCGGCAATCTGTCGGGTACCGGAATTGCCGACCCCTAGTCCTGGATGAAGTCACTATGAGGATTACGCATTTTGTCCTCGACACGACCTATGTCTGCGTAAACCTTGAGGAGGGAATGTGCGGTGGGCTGCAACAACCATCCTACACCTAAGGATATTGCTGAGATCCAGAATAAGTCGAATGAGGAACAAAGGAAAGTCAGGGATGCTATGGCTCTTCCAGCCCCGGGCGCAGCCAAAGAGGCTGCTGATCACGCAGCGAAAGAGGTTGCCAAGTTTTCCCTAAAACAGATCGAGAAGTTCAAGGAATCACTGCGTTCAGGGGGTCATTTAACCAAGGAAGACATCGTCGCGGCGAAACAGGAAGCAAAACGGGAAATTGAGCGATTTGCAAAGCAGAAGCAGGAGGAAATAAGCTGGAAATCTCGGAATGAAGTTGTAATGGTCGTGAACAAGAAGACTGGCGAACTTGAGGCGAAAAGAGACTCAATGCCTTTACGAAACGCCTACTCTGAAAGTACTATCCCGGGCTTTCACGCCAGAGTTAATAAAGAATATGATAGGTCCGGAAACCCGAACTTCAACATATTGCTCCGAGATGAGTATGAGCCTAACAAAAGCACGCATATTCACCATCACAAGGATGGTATTACGCTCTCCACATACAGTTACATCGGGGAGGATCCTAACACTGGGCGGAAAATAGCGACTATAGATCGCTTCGATTTCGCTAGGTACGGTGATTTTCCAGACCTAGATGCGGAGTAATGGCTACAAACTGTGCCAAATAGCTGGTATTGAGACCTCATGTCGATGAATTGGCTCCTCATCAAGGCCGGGAACTAGGAAGGCCCATATGTCCAATCAGTCGCTCTACCTCGGCTATGTTATCTACAGCTTCGAGGATCTACGGAATGATCCCAAACCACTCCTGCAGCTTTTCTCGCTGTTGAATCGGCAGTTTGGGGGCCAGTTACTCAACGTGATACGAGTCAGTGGGGTTGCAGCCACGGAGACTGGAAGCAGCCAGTTTGTAAGCATCAATAGACGAGAACTTTACGAGTATCTGGATGACGGCCTAATATCGAAGTTACAGTCGCATGACGGACAGACTGTAAGAGAGTCTTCGATACTATTGCGAATTGTCATAAACAGCTTTTCCGATGACGTCTATTCGCCGAGTTTTGTATTCTTTGCCTTCACCAAAGGTCATGAGGCATTTAGCTCAGATTATGTAGCCGAGCGAGGACTTGAAACGGCCGTCAAGGTTTTCGAGATTCTAAACGGTGCTTACGGATATGCGAATGCAGGAATGTTAACAAATGATGGCTTTATTCCAAAAGACGGTCAAGCACAGTTTGCGTTAGGTCTGGTTGATTTTGGGCAATTGGCCACTACTCCGTCGATCAGGGATGAAATACCGGACATCTTTTGGGCGAACCTCCTGAGTGGCCGTCATGTCGAGAACATTGGGGGTGTGGGAAGGGTCTTAACTTCAGTCGACTGCTATAGAAAAGAACAACTAGGCGATGGAGGAGCCCTTCTTGTTCTTTGTCAGGATCCGTTCGCAGCACCTGGCGAACTTAACCCTTCAGTCCTCGAATCTATGGTGAAGTTACTTGAAGACTCTACCGAAGCTTCCAGAGATAGACTGGTAGAAACCTCTTTACATGCAGTTGCCCAAGCTGAAGAACTTCAACTCCAATACCGGCAGGTTGGCTTACGAAAATTGGAGCAACACGTACAAAAGTTCGATGAGGACTACCTCAAGGTCGGTAAAGTGCCGCGCAACCATGTGTGGCGGCCGTACCGGTTCTGCACCCAGGACGTTGTGCTCGGATTAACGGTAGTGAGTCACTCCCCTGATCGTAACTGTTTGGAAGTTGATGTCTGTCTGACTTCCGACATTCCCGAATATGAAGACGGTAGCGGGGCCCGCGTGATGGCCTCATTTCTCCTCTCCGAGGCGTACAAGTGTGGCGGCTCGATGGAAATCCGGTTTACCGAGAATGTTGAAGATGGCCGAGTCCCGCTTGCACTGATCGAGTTGGCCACACAGCATCAGGTTCAGCTTTCATATATCGCCGAAGGTAAGATCACTCCATCCGAGTCCCGTCGCCTGTATACAGCAGTTACAGACTTTTCGCCGTCATTGCGGAGCAGAATCGAGGAGTTGGCGAACCAACGCCGGCTTTCTCAGGAAAAGGCTTGTTTCGTGGTTCAACGTGGAATATGGACCAAGGCGGAACTCGAACACCTCGTCGCTGGTAGTTCGCGTGCTGATGCAATCCTTGGCGGTGACGCCTTGCCCGAGCAGCGTCAACTCTACCTCAACGATCTCGGCCATGCGCGCGCGGCCGTAATGGGCGGATTCCTGGATCGGAAGATGGCCAAGCGCCAGCGTGGCGATGAGGTTGAAGCGGTCGATCTGGAAGATGACGTACGGCCTTTGGAAATCGATTTCGATGAGCACTACTATGCCAAGGCATATCGGTCAACCGAAGCTCTCCCCATTCCTTGGGTTGTCAATGCCGGTACCCATTTGGCTGTGGTGCCTTCTGGAAGTCAGGCGGTGATCCTCATCCGTGCTCGCGATACGATTGACCTTAAGCATCAACTGGCAGACGACCTGGCGCTTGCGAGACAGATGAAGGAGCTGATAGTCCCGCAAGACCCGCAGTCACAGATCTGCATCTTGGTGCCACGTGACTTTGAGGACTTACCTAAACCGGACAGCGAAAGGCTGGAGGCTGAGGCTCAACACCTGGGTATCCATATCCTAGTTTGTCCCGAGACCTCAACAGCCCTCAACACTGACGCCATACGAAGAATGGCGACCAGCAGGATAACAAGAGAATGATAACAGCCAAGATTACTCTCTGTGCAGTTCCGGCTGAATCATGGGCGGCAGAGCGTTCTTCGCCCTCGACCATCGACATAGCTTCCTTTGCGAAAGATGCGTTGGCCGTTGAGAAACGCCTTGCAAAAGGGGTGAACCTCGACAATGAGCGAGCGCGTTACAGCCTGCTCTGTACGCAGATAGAATCGGCTGTCCGACAAACGCCTCTGCAGGATGCGTCTGATGCAAGCTCATTCGCGAGAGCAATCGACGGGTCCAAAACTCCTTGTCAAAATGTAGATGCGTCCTACCTGGCGGCAACATCCCGACTATTTAGAGACCTTCCTCTGCAGGCATCCTCGATGAGACTTGGCGCAAGCTACTACCCGCCCGATCATGTGCCGGCTCATGTGAACGCATTTGAATCCGCGGCGGCTAACTTGCCTCTTGAGAACTCGGAGGTAGTAGCGCAACGCATTCATCTCTTCCGTCTGGCCGCAGAGTTTGGCTGCGGCGTAGTGGAGCTACAGGATCCGTACCACTTCGAGGCAACCCAGCCCGTCCAGGATCTTGACTTGTGGGATGTCGACCTTCAAGACTCCGCGCAGCAACTAAAAATAGCGGACGCCTTTGAGGCTGTCGACGAAATTGAGGGTGAGAACGCCTATGACATTCTGAGAGCGCAGCTTGAAGATGCCATTACTCTGTCACAATCCGGTGTCTCGCGGTCCGTCAACTTCAGCAATCAGCCACATAACGTCATAACTGAAGTCCTCAACGAATTTGCGTACTCACCCTCCGGTAAAGTGGAATCTCCTGTATACGTTCCGGTGATTTACTCCGATGGCTCGCAGGCCAAACCATTCCCTTTGCTTTGTTTGGCATCTCGTGACGACAATGATCTCGATGTGTTGTCTCAAGTGCCGGTCTTGACGGCCACACTCTTGAGTATGCGCCATCTTGCGCTGGATCACGAAGTTGATATGGCGTGGCTTCGAAATCGAGAGGTGTCTAAGAGTCGTACTTTCTCCGAGACCGATGAGTTCTGTTATGTTCAAACTCAAAGGCAGCTGATGGAATCCCGTGTAGGCGGAGGACTGAGGCTGCACATTTACCAGACAGGTTTTCAGCCCGCTGTCGTCGGCTTCTATCGTGCCGTGGTGGAGGAGTTGCTCTTTAGGGCTGGCCAGCCCCCTTCTCTACAAGTAACTCCACTTTATTACAAAGGAAAGGCTGGCTATCGCTCGGGCAAGGCGTGGCATTAGACTATCTCCGGAGTAAGCGACCATGACCAAAGAATGGGTAGTCAAGTGTAAGGACTGTCGCCAGGAATTCGGCTATTCTGATTGGTCATACAGACAGGGGGAATCCCGAGGACAATCGCGGCCCGAACGGTGCCCGGAGTGTCGGAAAAGGCACCATCGGCAGACCGGCCTGATGGGGTTGTCCTACTTCGAGCTAAAGCCGAGAGCCAACGCAGACACATCGAAGATCAGTTCCGGTAGCCTCGGCTCTCTGTCTCATCCATCGCGAGAACACACGGCGAAAATTATACCTTCTGGGTTCGATCCCACAAAATTCGGCGTGACCGATGATGATGTGCGCGCGATCTTTGCGTGGTTTGAGGACCCTCGCCATCAAGTGGCCATCGTCGTTGGCCCCACGGGCTCGGGTAAGTCAACCGCCCTGCCTTTTTGGCTGATTCATCCTCCGGATGGAATATCTGAAGATCGGTTTACACGTTATGGCCAGGTTCTCATTACGCAACCTCGCATCCAAGCCACGCGCAACATTCCGGCCTATGTGGCAAAAGATTTGTACGGGTCCAGCATAGGCTCCGGTTACGATGTTGGCTTCAGATATAAGAACAACCCCTTCTCCGATTGGCGGAATCGATTGGTTTATGCGACTGATGGCACCCTGATTAACTGGATTGTCAGCGGCCAGATTGCCAATCTCAGTGTGATCATGATAGATGAGGCCCATGAACGGAGCCTCAACATTGACTTGATACTGGGTTTGCTTAAGAAACTGCTTCCAACCTATCCCCATCTAAAGCTGATCGTTGCAAGCGCAACAATCGATTCGGGTTTATTTCTTAACTACTTTGGGTCCGAAACCGCGACACTGATCGAGTTCCACGGCAAGCGTAAATTCAATGTAGATACCTACTTCAGGGACCCGGAA
>JAACJX010000659.1 GCA_014237545.1 Ardenticatenia bacterium
CCCGAACCATTTGCAACGTGCGTTGAATTTTCCACTCCTCGACTTCATCCGTCAGCCGGGTGTGGACGCCAAGGATAGGGGATGTGGTGAATACAGGTTGGGGTTCGCCAAACGTGATGAGCGCGGGAGCCGGTTGCAGTAAGGCAAGCACGAGCGCCAGCGCCAGAACGCGCCAGCCCAGCCGAAAAGAGGCCTGCCGCCGGAACTCTTGCCACCATTCACCGAATTGCATCATACCGTCCATTATAGGCCCGAGATGGCCTGAGGCTAAACATGCCCACCGGCGTTTCATGAAAAATGGGTGATTGTTCATCGGAGGTTATAATAGGCATTCGCCATCAAAGGTTCCGTGAGATGTGCTATGACGGTCTAATGACAGGTTCGCGGAGAGATCGACTATGCGTGTATTCATAACCGGAGCGACAGGTTTCGCGGGTTCCCATCTGGTCGAGCAACTGCTGGAGCGGGATCATCACATATTGGCTCTGGTCCACGAAGCGACAAGCCACCAGGAGCTGCCGGCCAATGACCTCATCCAGCCGGTCGTTGGAGACCTGTTAGACCCCGATGGGTTGGCCCGCGCCGTGGCCGAGGCTCGGCCGGATGTGATTTTCCACCTCGCGGGTCAGGCTTATCCCGCCCGATCCTGGATCGATCCGGCGCAGACGATCGCCGTGAATACGGGTGGCACGGCAAATTTGCTGCGAGCCGCGGCCGAGTATGGCCGGCCGCGGGTCGTCGTAGTGACCAGCGCCGAGATTTACGGCCCCATCTCCGCCGACGACCTGCCACTTACCGAAAGCACCGTTCCCCATCCCCGCCATCCATACGGCATTAGCAAGCTGGCGGCCGGCGAGCTGGCGCGGGCCTACTGGGAGCGCTACGAACTGCCGGTCATCGAAGCCCGCCCTTTCAACCACATCGGGCCGCGACAGGCGGCCGGTTTTGTCGTGCCGGATTTCGCCTCGCAACTGGCGGCTATTAGGCTTGGCCAGGGCCAGCCTGTAATTCGTGTAGGCAACCTGGAGCCAGAGCGAGACTTCACCGATGTGCGCGATGTCGCCAGAGCTTATTGGCGTTTGGCAGAGCAGGGACATCCCGGCGAAGCTTACCTGATTTGCTCCGGCCGCTCGGTGAGCATTCGCCAACTGCTCGATCATCTTATCGAGTTGAGCGGCGTTTCTGTTGAGGTAGAAATTGATCAGAGGCGAAGGAACGCCGTCGATATCCCTTGCCTTTACGGGAGTTACGCCAAAATCGAACGGGACACCGGCTGGCGTCCGGAGATCCCGTTGCGACAATCCCTAGCCGATGCCCTGGATGATTGGGAGCAACGCTTGCGGCACACTTAAGGCTCGTTATGGCCAAGGATAAAGAACGACTCGATATCCTCCTTGTCGAGCGCGGGTTGGTGGAGACACGCGCGCGGGCGCGGGCCCATATCATGGCCGGAGAGGTGACCGTCGATGGCGCGCGTGTCGATAAAGCCGGGACGCAGGTCCCGCGGACGGCCCAGATCGAGTTGGCCACCCCCATGCCTTATGCGAGTCGCGGCGGCTACAAGCTGGCCGGCGCGCTGGACCACTTTCAAATCACCGTAGAGGGGCGCGTCGCTGCCGACGTTGGCGCCTGCACTGGCGGCTTCACCGACGTTCTCTTGCAGCGCGGCGCGGCTCGCGTCTATGCGATCGACGTGGGGCAGGGGCAGCTGGTCTGGAAATTGCGTCAGGACGAGCGCGTCATCGTCATGGAACGAACCAACGCGCGGTATCTTCAAGCGCTCGAAGAGCCGGTGGATTTAGTCGTCATCGATGTTTCTTTTATCTCGCTCAAGCTAATATTACCGGCCGTTCGGGAGTGGTTGTCGGACGGAGCCGATGTGGTGGCTCTCATCAAACCTCAATTTGAGGCCGGGCCGGAATCGGTGGGCAAGGGGGGCATTGTGCGCGATTCGGCCGTACATCGCGCTGTCCTGTATGACCTGCTGGGTTGGGCTGTCGCCCAGGGTTGGAGCACCGCCGGCCTCATCCGGTCGTCCATTCAGGGGACTGACGGGAATATCGAATTTCTTGTCTGGTTGCAACCGGGGGAGGGCGGGAGTCAGGATCCGGCAGGTTTGATAGAAAATGCTCTCGCTTCATAGACTCCCCGGCTTCAATATATACGAATCTCGCTGACCCATTTTACCTGCCGGAGGGCGTCGTCGCTCTCGTTGGGAACTATCAGACGCACCAGCCCTTCGATTCGCTCCAAGGGGCGGCCGTCGATTTCCAATGACAGGATGGCCGGCCGGTCGCCCATCACCACGAGATCTTCGCGCCTTAGCCGTGTACGAAAAGCATCGCCGCTGATGACGTCCAAAAAGGTCCAAGTACTTTTCGCGTAGCGAATTGCTAATTCCAGCAACCTGACGCCCTTGAAGGCGAAGGGTCCGCTGGTACCGTGGCCGGTACTCACGATGTAGCAATCGCGCACCTCAGCTTGCGGCAAGGTAGCCAAATATTGAGGCGTGAATCGAAGGGTTTGGTCGTTCGCGATAATGGTCAGCGTTGGGGCGTCGATAGGTGGTTCTGGATTTGGATCGTGCGAATGGGGCGGGTTCCAATCATTGTACGGCATGCGCGCTATCTCCTAAGCCAGGCCAGATCATGTCAACGGTATCGTTGATTTATCCCGGCAGACAATGGGTAAGCGATGACCATTCTGCTATACTTGCGCCTATGGATCAACGCAAAATTCGCAATTTTTGCATTATCGCCCATATCGACCACGGGAAATCCACCCTGGCCGATCGACTCTTGCAAGCAACCGGCACAATTTCCGAGCGGGAAATGCAGGAGCAGGTGCTCGACAGCATGGACATCGAGCGCGAGAAGGGCGTTACGATTAAGGCCTCGGCCGTGCGCATGAATTATACCGCACACGATGGCGAGACCTACGAGATGAACCTCATCGACACCCCCGGGCATGTCGACTTTGCCTATGAAGTCAGTCGGGCGTTGCAGGGATGCGAAGGCGCCATTCTTGTCGTCGATGCCACCCAGGGGATCGAAGCGCAGACGCTGGCCAACCTCTACATGGCTGTCGAGGCCGATCTGGAACTTTTGCCCGTAGTCAACAAGATCGATCTACCCGCGGCGATGCCGGAAGATGTGGCCGAAGAGGTTGAGAACATTACCGGTATCGCCGCCGAGGACGTGATCCCCATCAGCGCCAAGACAGGGGTCAATATTGAGAATGTACTGGAGGCGATTGTCCACAAGATACCCGCACCCAAAGGCGACCGAGACGGCCCGCTGCAGGCGCTGGTATTCGACTCGCATTACGACTCCTACAAAGGCGTCATCGCCTACGTGCGTATCTTCGATGGCACCATACGCAGCCGGCAAGCGATCAAGATGATGTCAAACGACGTCGTCGTCGAGCCGATCGAGATCGGCATCTTCAACCCCGGCATGATACCTGTCAACGAGCTGACGGCCGGCGAGGTCGGCTACATCGCCACCGGACTGAAAACGGTGCGCGATTGCCGCGTTGGCGACACCATCACGCTGCGCGACAAGCCGGCCGCCAAACCGCTGCACGGCTACAAGTCCGTCAAGCCAATGGTCTATGCTGGTCTGTACCCAAGTGACGGCGAGGATTATCCGCTATTAAAAGAGGCTCTCGAGCGGTTGCAACTGAATGACGCCTCCCTCGTATTCGAGCCGGAGACGTCTAACGCATTGAATTTCGGGTTCCGGTGCGGCTTCCTGGGCCTGTTCCACATGGAGATTATCCAGGAGCGTCTGGAGCGCGAGTATGATCTGGACCTGGTCGCCACCGCGCCGAGCGTCGAGTATGAAGTGGTCATGGCCGGCACAGGCGAGGTGCGTTTCATCGAAAGCCCGGCTGACCTGCCGGACGAAAGCACCATCGCCGAGATTCGCGAGCCATGGATGAGAGTCCAGATTTTTGCGCCGGAAGAGTTCTATGGCACGGTCATGGACCTGGCGCGCAAGCGGCGAGGAGAGTTTATCAAGCAGGAGCACCCCGCGCCGGGACGCGTTGTGCTCCATTACTACTTGCCGCTGGCTGAAATGATCGTCGACTTCTACGACAAGCTGAAGAGCGCCACGCGGGGCTATGCCTCCATGGACTATGAATTTGACAGCTATCGCGCCTCCAACCTCGTAAAGCTCGAAGTGCTGGTNGCCAAGACNCCGGTCGANGCNCTGGCNATGATCGTCCATGCCGANGATGCCTANCANCGTGGNCAANGNCTGNTNNCNGANNTGAAGNANCNNATNCCNCGCCAGATGTNCGAAGTGCCNATNCAGGCNGCNACGGGNAAACGGGTNATNAGTCGNGCCAANGTTNAGGCATTNCGNAAGGATGTGCTGGCAAAATGCTATGGGGGCGACATTACCCGNAAGAAAAAGCTGCTGGAGAAGCAGAAAAAGGGTAAGAAGCGCATGAAGATGATCGGCAATGTGGAAGTGCCGCAAGAGGCTTTCATGGCCGTGCTGAAACTTGGCGAGGACTAGCATACTCCTACCGACGAAGCCGGCTGCGGTGCCGCCGTGGCCGGTTGACGCTTTCGCCCCACGTTCGCAATCAAATTAACGAATGAGGTACGCTAATGAGAAGCGCTGATCAGGCATGCCCGGCCTGTGGCTCGNCCGGCATGTCCATTTTCTACGAAGTGAATAANGTTCCGGTGAACAGCGTGCTGCTGGTCATGAGCCGCGAGGAAGCGCTGGATTTCCAGACNGGNGATATTACCCTGGCTGTCTGCCCCCAGTGCGGATTTATATCAAACATCGATTTTGATGAGGCGCTCACGCAATACACTGAGCGCTATGAGGCCACGCAGGGTTACTCGCCGACTTTTAATAAGTTTCACCAGGCGTTGGCGGAAGGCTTGATCGAGCAGTATGACCTGCGCGGCAAGGACATCATCGAAATCGGGTGTGACAAAGGGGATTTCATCACGATGTTGTGTGAAATGGGCGAGAACCGCGGCGTGGGGTTCGACCCGGCCTACGTTCCCGGCCGCCACCCCAGTCCCGCGGCCGAGCGACTGACTTTCATCCCCGATTTTTATTCCGAAAAGTACACCGACTACCGGGCTGACTTTATCTGCTGCAAGATGACCCTGGAGCATATCCCGAATGTGGGCGAATTTGTGGCCACCGTGCGCCGGTCAATCGGCGACAAACACGAAGCCATCGTCTTTTTCCAGATTCCCAACGCGCGATACGTGCTGTGCGACGTCGCTTTCTGGGACATCTACTACGAACATTGCTCCTACTTCACCAAAGGCTCTCTGGCCAGGCTCTTTCGCGCCAATGGATTCGAGGTGAAAAAGCTTTGGACGGTGTATGANGACCAATACCTGATGATCGANGCCCGTCCGGTGGAGGGCCTGTCTGGTTCCGCGCCGCTGGCGGATGAAGAAAGCCCGGCCGANACATTGGGGATGGTCGANTACTTCGTGAAGAATTATGAGGCCAAGCGCTCAGACTGGGCCCGAAAGCTGCACGAGATGAAATTCGCGGACCAAAAGGTTGTCCTGTGGGGCGGCGGATCGAAGGGCGTTGCTTTTCTGACTACCCTCGGCCAGACCATCGACGACATCGCCTTCGCCGTGGATATCAATCCCATTAAGACAGGCACGTTCATGGCCGGCACGGGCCAGGAAATCGTCGCGCCGGTATTCCTGAGGGAGTATCGGCCGGACGTCGTCATTATTATGAATCCTGTCTACCTGGAAGAGATCGCCCGCGACCTCCACAACATGGGGCTGCATCCGGAAATTTACACTCTATAAATGATGAATAACCAAAAACAACTGCCAGTTTGTCCTGAATCGGACGTGATGCCGCTGATCGAGATGAAGCAGGTGCCGGTACACTGCAACGTCCTGTGGCCGACACGTGAGGAAGCCATCAATGCTCCACGCGGAGATATCCGCCTGGGCTACCTGCCAACCTGCGGTCATACATACAATCTCGATTTCGAATCCGCCCTGATGGAGTACACCCAGGAGTATGAGAACTCCCTGCACTTCTCGCCGCGGTTCCAGGAGTATGCCACTANGCTGGCCGAGGGACTGATCGAGAAATACGATCTGCGCGACAAGGACATCGTCGAAATCGGCGCGGGCAAGGGCGATTTCCTCATCATGATGTGCTCAATGCAGGGCAACCGCGGTTGGGGCTATGACCCCAGCTACGTGCCGGAAGAGGGTTACACTGCCCCTAATGTAACCTTCATCCAGGATTTCTACACCGAGAAGTACACTCGCCAGCGGGCTGACCTCATCGTCTGCCGTCACGTGCTGGAACACATCGAGGACCCGGACGCGTTCATCTCGCAGGTCC
Organism: Ardenticatenia bacterium; assembly: GCA_014237545.1. GTDB lineage: Bacteria > Chloroflexota > Anaerolineae > Promineifilales > Promineifilaceae > Promineifilum. The sequence goes on from JAACJX010000659.1 coordinate 6,366, forward strand.
GCCGGGCTGTGGGTGACCAGCAATCCGTCGTCTTTTTCGAGGTTCCCAATTCGCTATGGACGCTGCGGCGGGGGGGCATTTGGGACATCATTTACGAGCACTGCTCTTACTTCAGCCCCCTCTCCCTGACCCACCTGTTCCAACGCCATGGCTTCAGGGTTCTGGCGGTCAATGAGGTATTCGGGGGGCAGTTTCTGACCATNGAGGCGGTTCCGGACGATGAAGGCGCCCCCCCAGNGACGCCTGCGGCCGAACTGGCCCAACTGACGGCCGACGCTCAGGCTTTCGCCGCCAGCTACCAGGCGAAGCGCGACGAGTGGCAAGCGAAATTGGCCGCGCTGGCCGCCGANGNCAAGCGCGGCGTCATTTGGGGCGCAGGCTCGAAGGGCGTGACCTTCCTGAATGCCATGGAGACCGGCGGTGAAATCGCGGCCGTGGTGGATATCAATCCCCGCAAGCAGGGTAAATTCGTGCCCGGCACGGGCCAGCAAATCATCCCTCCGGCGGCCCTGGCGGATATCCGGCCGGATTTCGTCATTATCATGAACGCCAATTATCGCGATGAGATCGGCGGAATGCTGGCCGACCTTGGGGTGAGCGCGGAGATACTTGTCGCCTAGAGTAGAGTCGGCATTTGCCCATTTCGATGGTTCATCTGAGAGATTGGTCGGGGTCGCTTGTCACCCGGCCATCCTTGGTTATAATACTTCTCTGGCGGAGAGGTACGACGTTATCGGCACGACGGCCTTTCGGCTGAGGTGATTTGCCTCGCACATCAGGAAAAACATAAATTTACGGAGGATTGAAATGCCCTTGACTGTGGCAGAAAAAGCCGAATTAATTGGCAATTTTGCAACGCACGACGGCGATACTGGTTCGCCTGAGGTACAGATAGCGCTCATGGATAAGCGGATTCGCCAGCTCCAGGAGCACTTGAACACNCACAAGCANGANGANAGCTCCCGCCGTGGGTTGCTNAAGTTAGTAGGNAANCGACGCCGCATGCTGGCGTACTTGCGCAAGGAGCACCCAGATCGTTATCGCGCTATTATTAGCCGCCTGGGTCTGCGCCGTTAATTGATAATGGAATAACAAAAAGGGCGAAGTCATCTTCGCCCTTTTTCTAGGAGCGGGTTAACAAACGGACGGGTTTAGGAATTGGGTATTGTCACTTACACCGATGGGTGTGTAGGGGCCAATCCCCAGTCCCTAATCCCAAACCTGCTCCCCCAACCGGTTTATGCGGGATCGATTTGCCAAAAGTGAAAAGGAAGAAGCCAGACGGCAGCGCCGAGAAAGCTGCTCGTTTGTCATTTCCGTACCTCGTCNATCGGCCCTGCGCATTACGTGTTAAAGGAAACATAGAATGGGATCTGAATCTGTATTTACTACTACTGTCGGCCGTCACAACCTGACGATCAAGACGGGCAAGCTGGCTGAGCAAGCCGGCGGCGCGATCACGTTGCAGGTCGGCGAATCGATGTTGCTGGCCACGGCCACCATGTCGAAGAACGTTCGCGAGGGACTGGATTTCTTCCCCCTCAGCGTCGATTTCGAAGAGAAAATGTATGCCGCCGGTCGTATCCCCGGTGGGTTCTTCCGCCGCGAGGGCAAGCCAACCACGGAAGCCGTGCTGACATCTCGTCTGACGGACCGGCCATTGCGCCCCCTCTTTCCGGANGGAATGCGTAACGAAGTCCAGGTAATTGTGACGACGTTGTCATCTGACAGCGTTCATCACCTGGATATCATGTCAGTTAACGCCGCCAGCGCGGCGCTGACCATTTCCGACGTCCCGTGGGATGGCCCGGTGGGCGCGGTCCGCGTGGGTTACATTGACGGCCAGTTTGTGGCCGACCCGACCATTCCTGAAATGGCGGAGAGCAGCCTCGACCTGCGCATAGCTGGCACGCGCGACGCGATCATCATGGTGGAAGCGGCCGCGAATGAGATTCCCGAGGACCTTATGGTTGAGGCGCTGGCNTTTGGCCATCAAGCGTTGCAGCCCATCATCACGCTGCTCGATGAAATGCGNGCAGCTGTGGGCAAGGAAAAGCGCGAGCCAACCGTCGCCGAGATCGACTCCGACATCGTCAGCGCGGCCAAGGGCCGTATTGGTGGCCGCATCGCCGACGTCATCGCCTCCACGACGGAGCGCGAAGATCGCAATGAAGCGCTCGACGCCCTGCGCGATGAAGTCGTTGATAGCTTCCTGAATGACGACGAGGCCACTGACCCGAAGGCGGTGCGNGAAGTCTTCGCCGATGAGATCAAGAAAGCCGTGCGCCATCGCATTCTCTACGAAGGCGTGCGCCCCGATGGTCGCGACTATGTGACGATCCGGCCGCTTTCGTCAGAGGTGGGCCTTAGCCCGCGGGCGCATGGCTCGGGCCTGTTCCAGCGCGGCCAAACCCAGGTGCTGTCTATCGTCGCATTGGGCACGCCCCGCGAAGCCCAGAAGCTCGACGGTCTGTCTCCCGAGGACACACGCCGCTACATGCACCACTATAACTTTCCGCCCTTCTCCACCGGCGAGACGTGGCCCATGCGCGGCCCGCGCCGGCGCGAGATCGGTCACGGGGCGTTGGCTGAGAATGCTTTGCTGCCGATGATTCCTTCAGAGGAAGAGTTCCCCTACACCATTCGTGTGGTGTCGGAAGTGCTTTCGTCGAACGGCAGCACGAGCCAGGCCAGCGTCTGCGCCTCGAGCCTGGCGCTGATGGACTGCGGCGTGCCGATCAAGCGGCCGGTGGCCGGCGTGGCCATGGGCCTGGTGACGGACGGCAACAAGTATGCCATCCTCAGCGATATTCAGGGTCTTGAAGATCACCTGGGGGACATGGACTTCAAGGTCGCCGGCACGAGCGAGGGCATTACGGCGCTGCAGATGGATATCAAGATCAGCGGCCTGGACATGAACATCATGAGCCAGGCCCTGGAACAGGCCCGCGTCGGCCGCTTGCAAATCCTGGATTCGATGCTGGCCACAATCTCCGAGCCGCGCCAGGAATTGAGCCTGTACGCCCCGCGCATGCTGACGATCAAGATCGATCCGGAAAAGATCGGCGCAGTCATCGGCAAGGGTGGAGCAACGATCCGCGGCCTGGAAGAAGAGTTTGAGGTCTCGGTCGACATCCAGGAAGACGGCACTGTGTTTGTTGCNGGNGTGGACGGCCTGAAGGCAGAGGCCGCCCTCGAGCGCATCCACATGCTGACCCACGACCCCGACCTCGGTGAAGTCTTCACCGGCAAGGTCGTGCGCATCACCGACTTCGGCGCGTTCGTCGAGTTGGCTCCCGGTCAGGACGGCATGGTCCACATCTCGCAGCTTGCTTCCGAGCACCTGCAACGCGTGGAAGATGCGGTCAAGATGGGTGATGAGATCATGGTCATGGTGACTGACGTCAGCGGCGAGGGCAAGATTCGTCTATCGCGTCGCGCTGTCCTGGAGGGCTGGTCTCTCGAAGAAGCCCGCGCTCAGGATGCGGTGCGCAAGGGTGGCGGCCCGCGCGGCGGCAATGGAAACCGTGGCGGTGGCGACCGTGGTGGCGATCGTCGCGGCGGCGACCGTGGTGGACGCCCGCAGCGTCGTTAATCGGTTCTTCTGGCCAGACAGTCGGGGTTTCGATGCCCCGGCTGTCTGGTTTTCATTTGTAGAGATCACTATAGGAGCAATCTGATATGAAAAGAATCGGATTGCTTCTCATTCTCATATCGTTGTTCATAGCGGCTTGTAGTTCCGGTGGGACGGCCGTCGATGAACCGCTAGAGAATGAGGAGCAGGCGGCGCCGCCAACCAGCGAACCCATCGNGGAAGCGGATGTCGAAGTTGAGGACACCGCCATCGCAAGCACCGATGATCCTACCCAAGCCCGCGAGCGGGATTGGAAGCTCGGCAATACGACGAACCCGGCCGTGACGGTCATCGAATACGGCGATTTTCAGTGACCGGGGTGCGCGGGGTTTGCTCCCCTGCTAAAGCGTCTGGTAGACGCTTATCCCGAAGATATTCAAATCATCTATCGTCACTTTCCACTCAATAGCATACACCCCAACGCCCAGAAATCGGCCGAAGCGGCCGAAGCTGCCGGCGCCCAAGGCAAGTTCTGGGAATATCACGACCTGNTGTTCGAACGCCAGAGCCAATGGAGCGGGCTGGATAGCGCCGCAGCGCGGGACTATTTCGTAGCCCTGGCCGAAGAATTGGACCTGGATGCGCAGCAGTTCTCCACGGAATTGGATGAAGGCGTTTACGCCGACTATGTGTCGGCCGCCGAACAAGAGGCTATGGGGCTGGGTCTGCCCGGCACACCATCAGCCGTTGTGAATGGTCAAGTTATCGCGGGTGAATCGCTCCCCCGCGAGTTTGAAGCCTGGGAGGCATTTGTGAAAGAAGAAATTAGTCTGAAGGATTTGGCTGCTCGCCAATATAAATCTGCTCCGGAGATGACGATCAATCAGGACGCGCGTTACGTGGCGACCGTTGAGATGGGATCGGGCGACAGCTTCAAGTTAGAATTGTTGCCAAAATCGGCTCCGCAAACCGTGAACAGCTTCGTGTTTCTGGCTCGCAACGGCTGGTTCGACAACATTACCTTCCATCGCGTCATCCCCGGTTTCGTGGCTCAAACAGGCGACCCGAGCGGCACCGGTCGCGGCGGGCCGGGTTATTACATCCCCAACGAGATTGATTCATCGCTATCCCATGATGAAAAGGGCGTAGTAGCGATGGCGAACGCCGGGCCAAACACGAACGGCAGCCAGTGGTATATCACCTACGGTGATGTCAGCCAGTTGGATGGTAGTTACACGATTTTTGGTCGGGTGATCGAAGGGATGGACGTGGTTGAGCGCATCACGCCGCGCGATCCCTCGCGCAATCCTTACGCGCCGGCAGGCGATACNATCACGCGCATCACGATCGAAGAGATATTGCCCTAAGTATCATCGGCATCAGGCCGATCATGCCCATGATCGGCCTGATGCTTGAACAGGATTTTATCGTGGCGCAACGTTTTTCTTTGCCTGCTGAGCCTTTGGTCGAGAAAAACAATTTCAGAATGCGTGGCCGCGCGCATCAACTAGTCCCCACCTTTGAGGAGTTGCAGCCACGCCTGCCCGTTCCGNTCTTGCCCCAAGACNTGGAATGGCAAGGTGTGTACNGGACTGCCTGGCAAAGCTTTTGGGGAGCATTGCGCTCCCAAACATCTGAAGGCGGGGAGGGGGCAGGACAAATCCGCCCGCGTCCAGGTCCAAGGTTGAACATGGGGCAGAGCGCGCTCATCGCCAACCTGGCCGGATACATTCCCGGTTCGTTCAGCCTCATCGAGTCTCTCGATGACTTTTATTGCCGCCAGCATGATGATGGGTTTATCCCACGAGAGGTAGATGTCACCGACGGCGAAGAAACACACGAACCTTACGAGCCCAATAGCACTGGCCCGAACTTATTAGGCTGGACGGAATGGCGGCATTTCCGCCTGACGGGCGATAAGGAGCGCATTGCTTCGGTCTTCTTCCCGCTTTTGGCATACCATCGCTGGTGTCGCGCCAATCGCACGTGGCCGAATGGATTGTATTGGACGACAGGCTACGCGAGCGGTCTGATAAATCAGCCCCGCGTGCCNGACGGCCGTTATCATCACCAACATTGGAGCTGGATTGACGCCAGCGCCCAAGCCGTCCTGAATTGCACGATGCTGGAACGGATGGCGGTTCTCCTGGAGGAACAGGCGTTGGCGGAAGAGGTANCGGTTGAGCGTGAGAGGCTTATCAAGGTCATCAATGATGACATGTGGAACAGCGAGGTTAACTTTTACCAGGATATAGACCCCCACCGTGTCTTCAGCCCGGTGAAAAGTATCGCCTCCTATTGGGCACTGCTCGNCCCACAACTCGTTCCGAAGGATAGAATACCACTGTTCGTTCAACACCTGCGGGACACCTGGTCTTTTCGCACAGAGAACGTGGTTCCCACGCTTTCGGCCGACAGCGAAGCGTATAATGCGCGCACGGGCAACGGGTGGCGCGGGGCTGTAAGGCCGTCTCTTACCTATATGGTGCTTCGCGGCCTCACTGTCGCCGACCAGCATAATCTGGCGCATAAGTTGGCTCTGGCCCACCTTGAGATGGTGAACCAGGTGTATGAGACAACCGGCGAATTGTGGGAGAGTTATTTGCCGGAAGATCTTGGCCCGTCGGAGCCGGCCAGCGTTGACGAAAACGGCGTCACNTCNGCCGCCGTCTTGCCCATGGTTTTGGAGCAGATCCTCGGTCTTGCCGTTGATTGGCCATTGCGACAGGTGACTTGGCGCCGGATGTTGAATACCGACCAGGAATACGGCGTACGTAACTTGCCGCTCGGCACTGAGGGGTCAATTGATCTGCTGGGGAGCAACGGTTCGATTCGCGTGCGCACGGACGCGCCCGTCACGCTAACCATCCATGCGGAAAAAGAGATATTTCAGATCGCCGTGCCCTCCGGCGAGTACGATCTCTCTATCAAGTAACTGGCGTTAGCCCCATCATGTTCGGCTTTATGGTTGCAACCATTAACCTCCGTGGTCGATCAAACCGGTGGCTGGCGCGACGCCATTTGATCGTTGGACAGCTCCTCGACCAACTTCCCGACCTCGTGGCCCTGCAGGAGATCGACCTGTCAATCGGTCAGGCGCTGTGGCTCGTGCGCCAGGTGAATATTCGAACATCAGGCGATGGCCGGCGGCCGTACAAGCTGGTCCAGGCGCGACGATCCGGGCTGCGCCACTGGAATGAGGGCGTCGGTATCATGTCCCGCCTGCCGATTATCTATCACGATTCCAAGGAGTTGGGGGCTGATGGACGGGTGGCGATTCGGGCGAATCTCGAACTGCCCGCGGGAGCAGCCGGCACGAGACGCCAGTCACTTGACTTTGTCAGCGTTCAACTGCATCATGGGGTCGGCGCGGTCGAGGCCAGGGCTGAGCAGGCGATGAGCCTCATTGGTTGGATAAATGAAAAGAGGCGCGTGCCGTTGCAAGTGATTTGCGGCGATTTTAACGAACCACCTGATGGTCCTTCGATCGCCTTCATGCGCCAGTCATATCGTTCTGCCTACGCCGAAGCCCGGGGGCGGGACCCGCTGGCAACCTATCCATCGAATTTGGTCCAGCCACAGCCCGTGGCTAGCCGGTGCCTGGACTACGTGTTCCTGTCGCCCGCNGTGTATAGAGTGACAAANGCGTCTATATTTGGCGATAAGGCAGCGCCGGATGACGATACCTTGTATCCATCCGAGCATGTGGGACTCTTGATCGGCTTAGAGGTGTAAGATATCCGTGGATAATCGCAAGGATCTGATCTCGGTGGTGGCTCCGGTGTACAACGAGGAGAGCGTCCTCGACGCGCTGTATGAACGTGTCAGGAACGTCCTCGACGGCGCGGGAGAGGAGTGGGAGCTTATCCTCGTCAATGACGGCAGCCGCGACAATTCGGCCGCGGTAATTGCCCAGTTGCACGAGCGCGACCAGCGGGTGAAGGGCCTTAGTTTTTCCCGTAATTTCGGCTTTCAGATNGCGGCGACGGCCGGACTCGACTTCGCGAGAGGTGACGCGGTGATCCTGACCGACGCGGATTTGCAGGATCCGCCGGAAGTATATCCGGCGATGCTGGAGCAATGGCGAGNCGGGTATGACGTTGTCTATGGNGTGCGCGCCAGCCGCGAGGGCGAGACGTGGTTCAAGCTGACCACCGCAAAAATTTTTTACCGGCTGATCCATCGCATTACCAGTATCAATATACCCTTGGACACGGGCGATTTCCGNTTGATGGACCGTCGGGTGATCAATTCCATCCGTGGCATGAATGAACGCAACCGATTTCTGCGGGGCATGGTCCCGTGGGTCGGGTTCCGGCAAATCGGCGTGGAATACAACCGCGAGGCCCGCTACGCCGGCGAGGCGAAATTCACGAGCGTAAAGAAGATGCTGCCGTTTGCCCTCGATGCCATCACCAGCTTCTCCTACTTTCCGCTGCAATTGGCGACAATATTNGGGTTCATCATNGCCGGCATCAGCGTTTTGGGGATTCTGGGCGTCGTTCTGGTCCGGCTCCTCGNCCCCCACGNGCCGCNGNNGGGGCAGGCCACGACTCTGGTGGCGGTGCTGTTTCTAGGCAGCGTTCAACTGATCAGCCTGGGGATTATCGGCGAGTACCTCGGCCGCATCTACGACGAAGTAAAAGGCCGGCCGCTATACCTGATTCAGGAGAGTTGGGGATTGACGGACGCGCCGCTCGGTCGTTTTGCGCCCCCGATGGGACCTAGCAGCACAACCGTCAACGAATAGCGCTCGCCACTTACCCGCCGATTTCGGACATCACGCGGTTGAGCGGGACAACGTCCTGGGCCAACTGGTGGCCCCAGGGTTTCCACCAAATCCCGTCCTTGATGATGGCCAGCAGATCTGAATCGGCGGCGCCGTCGCGCATGGGCGTCANTAGATCGACTTCCTTTTCTCGCAATAGGCACAGCCGCAAACGGCCATCGGCCGTCAGCCGAGCCCGATTACAACTGGCGCAGAAGGGCTGGCTGACCGAACTGATGAATCCCACTCGTCCCGGCGCGTTTTCCAATTGATACAAACTGGCTTCACCGTCCAACTCGCCCGGATTTACCGGCGTCAGTGGCCCCAGCGATGACTGGATCGTTTCAATGATTTCGTTCTGCGTGACGACGCCGGCCAGTTGNAAGTTGCTGATNTCCCCGAAGGGCATCATCTCGATGTATCGGACTTGCCAGGGCTGGTAGAGCGTCAGGCGCGCCAGATCAACCACGTCGTCCCGGTCGTTGTAGTTACGAACGACAACGGTATTGAGTTTAATTTCCAGATTGGCGGCTTCGGCCGCGCGAATGCCGCGCCATACGTCCTCTACCTCGCCCCAACGCGTGAGCTTCTTAAATCTAGCCGGGTCGAGGGTGTCGATGCTGATGTTCACTCGCTTGAGTCCGGCATCGGCCAACGGCTGCGCCAGCCGGTCGAGCAAGAGGCCATTCGTCGTCATCGCCACTTTCTCGACGCCGGGCGTGGCGGCGATTTCATGCACAATATCGACGACGTTGGCGCGAACGGTTGGTTCTCCACCCGTTAGTCGAAACTTGTGAAAGCCCAGCGCCGCGAAGAGCCGCACCAGGCGGATGAGTTCATCATCTTGCAGCAGCTCGCTGCGCGGCCGGAAGGTCATGTCTTCCGGCATGCAGTAGACGCAGCGCAAATTGCACCGATCAGTCAACGAGATCCTGAGGTAATTGATGTTTCGTCCGAAGCGGTCAAGAGCCATAGTAGTGACCTGGAGTCCGATATTGGATTGGCGGAGCCTTGTATCAGCCCGCGTGCCCAGCTAACTGTACAGATTGCCGACGGTTCCGTCAATTGCGGATAACAATTATTATCAATAATATCATAAAAAGTCGCATATGAGAAGTAGCCGAATCAGAGGTGACGCGGCGGGAACCAGCAAGANTATCGAAGCGTTATGAATGTATAATGTTGAGAGTGCCCTCTCAGTGAGGATGACCATTTTAGAGTAGGTTAGAGTGTTAATTTGAATCGACAGCCATTATTACCGAGCTGGCTAAGCGCGCTTCTTTCAGTCGCGTTTGTGCTATCAGCTATAGCCGTACTTGTATTTGCTTATCTTACAGTCCAGCACCTGATGACCAGTCCGAGCGAGGAAGGGACAGTGGCCGAGGGAGTGGGCGGCGGGTTATCGCCGGTCAATGGCGAACTGGCGCCGGTGCCTATCGTGGAGGGGGCGACAGTTGCGCCCACCATCCAGCCCACCGTCGGCGCGTGGGAAGGCAACGAGCGGGTCAACATTCTATTAGTGGGTATCGACCGCCGCCCGGGTGAGGCGTTCGTTTCGCGCACGGATTCCATGATGGTTATCTCTGTGAATCCGGAAACGGACTCGATGTCGGTTTTATCCATTCCGCGCGATTTGTATGTGCAGATACCTGGTTACGGCCAGGACCGAATTAACACGGCCGTGGTCTATGGCTCACGTGAGGGTGACTATCTGGATGGTGCCGCGCTGGCCATGCAAACCGTTTCGTCGAACCTGGGGATTCCAATTCACCACTTCGTGATGGTCGACTTTGGCGCGTTTGTCCGGACNATCGATTTGCTCGAAGGTATNGATGTNCAGGTNCCATATGAAATNAACGACCCNATGTATCCGGACATGGACTACGGGTACGATCCGCTCTACATCCCGGCCGGGTTGCAACATTTCGATGGNCAGACGGCCNTNAAATACGCCAGGACCCGNCACGCNGATAGCGACTTCAACCGGGCTTATCGCCAGCAACAGGTGCTGTTCGCCGCCCGCAACAAGGCCCTTAACCTGGGTATCGGCGAGATGATACTGAAAGCGCCTTCTCTCTATCGCGAGGTAGAAAGCGGGATTCGCACCGACTTGAGCCTGGAGCAGATCATGCGCCTCGGCAAGACTGTCAGTGATATCCCCTCGGACAACACTCGCAATGCGGTACTCGACCAGGATTACGTCACCAGCTATCGGACGCCGGGGGGCGCGTCGGTACTCCTGCTTAATGCCGATGTAGCGATGCCCATGATTCAGGATTTGTTTCGCGATTGATCGTTTCTTCCTTCGCGCCGGGATCGGCCGGCTCTCTTGATTCGATAGCGACAGTGATCTCTTAAGAATTACGGCTATAGTTAAGAGGAGAATAGTGGGTGTTGAGATAAATCTATGAATCGGCGCGAGTTTAAAGAACGTGTAATTAAGGGCCCTATCCTGATGGATGGGGCCTTTGGAACTGTGCTCCACGGCCGCGGTATCCCCATTGACCAGTCATTCGACGTGGTCAACATCAACAACCCCGCCTTGGTGGCCGAGATTCACCGGTCATACATCGATGCCGGCTCGGACCTGATCGAGACGAACACATTTGGCGCAAATCGCTTCAAGCTCTCTGAGCATGGGCTTCAGGACAAAGTCGTGGAAATCAATCAGGCAGCCGTCGCCGTAGCCCGGCGGGTGATAGCGGGGTCATTTAAGGAAGTGCTCCTGGCTGGCTCCGTGGGCCCTTTGGGCATCCGCCTGGCGCCGTTGGGCCGCGTGTCCTCGGCCGAGGCTCAGGAGGCTTTCACGGAGCAAATCGACGCCCTCATTAACGCCAAACCGCAAGGCGTGGATCTCATCATCATCGAGACGATGTCTGACATCAAAGAGATCGAGGCCGCCGTTGCNGCGGCGCGTTCCATCAGCCAGGATATCCCGATCGTCGTCCAGATGACCTTCACGCGCGACGATAAGACGATGCTTGGTTACCCGCCGGAGGCGATCGCGACCAATCTGGCCTCTTTGGACGTGGACGCGGTCGGTATTAATTGCAGCGGTGGGCCGGCCCAGGTCATGCGTCTGATTAGCATCGTCCGCAAGATGGCGCCCGATATTCCGGTGTCGGCCGCGCCGAATGCCGGCTGGCCGGAGCAGATGCACGGCGGCCGTGTCATGTATCCGGCGACCCCCGACTATTTCGGCGATTATGCCCGCGCGTTCCTGAAAGCGGGCATTAACCTGATCGGTGGCTGTTGCGGCACNACNGCCGATCACATCAAGGCCATGCGCCAGGCTATCGATAACCCGGGCGATTCGTCCATCTCTTTACCGGAGATCCGCGTCATTAGCCAACCGGAGACAACCGTGGTAAGGGGGGACAAGCCCACACGTCTGGCCCAGTTTCTCGCCGGCGATCAACTCATTCTAACAGTTGAGATGGATCCCCCGAAGGGTGTGGTGCCCGAGCGTTTGCTGGCCGGGGCGCGCATGCTCCGCGAGGCGGGAGCGACATTCCTNAACATTGCCGACAGCCCACTGGCGCGGATGAGAATGAGCGCCTGGGCGGCCGCCTACCTGGTTCAGAAGGATGTCGGCCTGGAGACAGTCTTGCACTTCCCGACGCGCNGCCGAAACATCCTGCGTATTCAGGGCGACCTCCTCGCCGCGCACGCGATGGGGATTCGGAACCTCTTCGTGACGATGGGCGACCCGGCGCGGATTGGTGACTTTCCGGAGGCCATGGATTCCTACGATATCGTGCCGACCGGCCTGATCGAATTGATCAAGAAACAGTTTAACCAGGGGCTCGACAAGGCGGGGCAATCCATCGACCAACCGACGTCCTTTGTGGTCGGCTGCGCGTTGAGTTTGACACCCANAGACATGGACGCGGANTTGAAACTGCTCCGCAAGAAGGTGGAGCATGGCGCGGACTTTGCTCTCACCCAGCCTGTATTCGATCCGGAGGCCGCGATTCGCTTTCTTAAGGCCTACGAGGAGACCTATGGCGAGGCTCCCCCGCCCATTCTGGCCGGTATCAAACCCCTCTATAACAGCCGCAACGCGGAATTCCTGCACAATGAAGTGCCGGGGATATACATTCCCAAGGAAAAGCGCGAGAGAATGAGGACCGCGGACAAGCCNNTGACTGAGGGNGTCCATATCGCCCGCGAAATCGCCGAGATGTTGCGGCCGCACGTGCGTGGCTTCTATATCATGCCGGCGTTCGGCCGCTTTGATCTGGTGGCTGACGTGCTCGACATATTCTCTAACATATAGCGCNGNCCATATCCCGACTGGATGACGGCTAAAGGCGGTTCGGCTTTCGACTCGAACCGCCTTTTTGTTATTATCTATGAGTTGGAGTCGATATCAATAGGTAAAAATTGTCCCGGCAAACGAGGGTAAATTCATGGATGAGACGGTTGCAATCATTATTTTTGGCGCATCGGGCGACCTGACTCGCCGCAAGTTGATTCCCTCTCTCTATGATCTTCATCGCAAAGGGCGCTTGCCCAAGCAGTGGCGCATCATCGGCGTTGCCCGCAGCGAATTCACCGACGAGGAGTTCCGGGCGCACGTCGAAGAGGGAGCAAGGGAGTTTTCGCAAAATACCTATGACGCCAAGACGTGGAAACAGTTCGCCAAACAGATCGATTACTTCAAGGGCGACATCACGAAACTAGAGGATATCAAGGCGCTCGATCAGCACGTTGCCGAATGGGAAGAAGACCGGACTGCGAACAGGATCTACTACCTGTCCATTGCGCCCAAGCTTTATGAGGTGGCCGTCGAAAATCTGGGGGCGGCCGACATGGTGAAGGAAGAGCCCGCCTGGCGGCGTGTAGTCATCGAGAAGCCGTTCGGCCATGATCTGGCCTCAGCGCGGCGCTTGAACAATGCCGTCCACCATGTGTTGTCCGAGTCGCAGATATATCGCATCGATCACTATCTGGGCAAGGAAACAGTCCAGAACTTGCTAGTCTTTCGTTTCGCCAACTCCCTGTATGAGCCTGTCTGGAACCGCAACTACATCGACCACGTGCAGATAACCGCCGCTGAGACAGTTGACGTCGGCCATCGGGCAAGTTTTTACGATGGCGTGGGCGTCATGCGCGACATGATGCAAAACCACGTTATGCAACTGCTGTCTCTCGTGGCGGCCGAGCCGCCGGCTTCGTTCGAGGCCGAGGCGATTCGCAACGAAAAGGCNAAGGTCTTCAGCGCCATCCGACCCATCCGGCCGCAAGACGTGGCCTCGTGTACGGTGCGTGGTCAATATCGCACCTACCGGGATGCGGAAGGGGTTGCTCCGGGTTCGACGACGGCCACTTATGCCGCCTTGCGATTCTTCATCGATAACTGGCGCTGGCAAGGCGTTCCTTTTTACATGCGTTCGGGCAAGGCGCTGGCGGCAAAAGCAACCGAGATCACCATCTTCTTCAAACGGCCGCCGCACGTGATGTTCCCCATGCCAAAGGGGGCCAAGCCCGCTCCCAACCGGCTGTCGATCTGTATCCAGCCCGACGAGGGCATCCACTTCTCTTTCCAGGCCAAGGTGCCGGATACCGCCGCTGAGATGCGCGATGTAGAGATGTCATTCCATTACGAAGAATCGTTTGGCGCGCTGGCGATCCCCGAGGCCTACGAGCGCCTCTTGCTGGATATCATCAAGGGGGATGCCTCTCTCTTCACGCGCAGCGACGCGATAGAGCTCTCCTGGGAATTGATCGACCCCATTCTGGATGGATGGTCATCGAAGCATGCCCCGCCGCTGAATTTCTACGAATCAGGGACGTGGGGGCCGGCCGAAGCTGATCAGCTGATTGCCCACGACGGCTACCATTGGGTTCATGGTTGCGGGCACACTGACGAATAAAAAGATAACGAGGCTCTGCTAAGCGGCGCGGTCGCCGGTCTTTTCCTGCAGATACCGATAGAGCACGCCGAGCACCGTCGCCGGCTCCGCTTCTCGCTCGCGGTTTTGGCGGCGAGTGGCGCGGCTGCGGCTGATGTGCAGGTAGCGTCGCGCCCGCGTGACGCCGACGTAGAGCAGGCGCAATCGCTCGCAGATGACCTCGATGTGGGCCGATTCGGTGGCCGTACGGTTGGGGTAGATTCCCGCTTCATCGCTCATCAAATATGATAGTTGCGCCGTTGCCTCGGCATTNGGATCGCCGCCCAGGAAGTCGTGTACGCCCAGAAAGGGGGCTTCCAGGCTACCNGGAATCCACATGCCGTCGATCCCCACGAGAAATACCGCGTCCCATTCCAACCCCTTGCCGCTATGCTGAGTGGTCAGCGAGATGCGGCCGGGTTTTGGCTCGTAGCCCGCGTCGTCGCGCACGACGTTGAGCGCCCGGCGACCCGTCGCCACCGATTGGAGCTGGGCCACCAACTCCGGCAAACGCCATTCGGGTTGCGCCTCGCGCCATTGCCGCAACTGGCTGGCGATTTGATAGGCAATCGCCAGATCAAGCTCGTGGGCCGCGTCGTCGTTGTTTGGCCCGCCCGGCCGCGGCGCGAACAACGCGTCGGCCAGCGCCAGCGTCAGGTCGTCGATGGGCATGGTGCGTAGATCGAAGTTGTCGCGCAAGAAACCGGCTAGCCTTTCGAGCCGGTCGATGTCCTCCTCCGAAGCCACGCCGGCGGGCAGAATGCTCTCCAGGGGCTCCCCTTCCCGCGGAAAGAGGATCGATTCCGGGCGATAGACGCTGCGTAACAGCGCCTGGAAGCGGGCCGAGTCCTCCGATTCTTCGGGAAATGGCTCATAGATAGGCCCTGTCTCTTTGAGCTCCGACAGGCTGCTATGTGCCGCATTCAGGGCCTTCGTGTCGAGAGGGTTAGCCAGCACAGCCAGTACCGCGTGGATGGCGGCCGCCACTTCGCGCTCGCGGCCGCTGCCGCGCAGCAAATTGTCGTAATCGGCATTCAGTGCGTCCAGATGCTGGGCGATGGCGTATCCGGTGTAATGCGTTGGAACCAGGATGGCGATCGTATGTTGCGGCCGTTGCCGGGCATATTCAGCAGCCAGCCGGGCGATGGCCGGGATCTCCTCGTCTTCGCGGTGGCGGTAGACGCGAATGACCATTTCCGCCTCGCTGTCGGGCGGGTTGGGCTGGGCGTCGCCCGGCGGCGTCGGCAATATGTCTTGCCGCCGGAAGGCATCGCGCCTNACTTCGGGGNCGGGATGCTGATCGATTGTCCAATTGAGCATCGCNTTGGCCGCGCCGATGATGAGAGGCGCAGAGCGGCCGCTGTTGGGCAAGGTCTTGGCGACCACGTCGGGGCGGTCAATGAATTTGGAGAAGAAGCGGGGATGCGCGGCGGTGAAGGTGCTGGTGATGGCCTGGTTCGGATCGCCGACGCGAACCCAGTTGCCTTGCGGTCCGGTTAGCGTATCCAGCAGAACTTCCTGAAGGGGCACGCTATCCTGCGCCTCGTCCTCCAGCACAAACGGCCAGCGTTCGCGCAGGCTCTCCACAAGGTCGGCGCGGTGCTCCAGCAGATCGGCCGCCCGCCAGATCAGGTCATCATAGTCCAGGCCACCTTGCCTGGCGAGTGAGGCCTGATACCGGCTATAGACGCCGGCCATCATGTACATCAATGGCGAGTGGGCCACATTCGGCGTTTCGTCATCCGAAGCGTCCGCGGTCTGATGATGGCGGATGGTGGTCAGGATGGCTTCCGGGGTGAAGCGTTCGTTCTTGGCNGCCCGGATNAAGGACGCCGCCGTGGTGGCAGTGATATCCCGCCAGCGNGCGATCATNTGCGGGCTGTATTCGTGCCCTGCCTCGGGTAAAAACGTCTCCCACAGGCGCACGTTGTCGTTAATCCAGCCGTCGACGGCCGCCTCCAAAATTTGCCGGCTCNGCATGTCATCCAGGACGATCAGGTCNTCGCCCGGCGTTTCGCCGGCAGCCCTGACGATCTCCAGCGCCAGGCTGTGGAGGGTGCGCACATCNTANCCTGTNTCCTCCAGGCCCATATCCAGCAGACGCTTGCGAATTCGGGCGCGGAAGGTATCGACGCTGGAGTTTAGAAAGGTGACAACGAGGACCTGCCGGCCAGAGCCCGGGTCGAAGCGATTCTCGGCGATCAGCTTGGCGGCCAGCAGGGAAAGCGTAAATGTTTTACCACTACCCGGCACGGCGCTGATGGCCATACGGCCTCCAGCATAGGCGAGAATATCTTCCTGGGCTGGGCGTAGTCTTAACGGTTGGGAATCGTTGTGCTCGTTCATTGGAGAAGTAGTTCCCGGCCATTATAATCAAAACTTCGCAGCCGGTCATTTACCGGACGTTCATGGAATCATATGAAGTTGAACTTTGTGCTAAGACCTTTTTTCATTTTCTTGCTGGGAGCCTTTATTTTTTCCGTCGTACCTATGAGGAGCGTGCTGGCCCAAGAGGCCGCTCCACAATCGGAACTCGTTGCGCCGGATGAAGGAGACGTCCCGCGCTTTGGGATCGTCGAGGCGTTCTGGAAGCCGGAAGAATCAGCCGAGTTGGCGGTTGGTTGGGACCGAATCCTTTTCTACTGGAATGAGATCCAGCCCACCGGGCCCGATGATTGGAACACCCTGCACGTGCTGGAAGAGTGGCTGGACGACGCGCGAGCCGAAAACCGGGCCGTGATGGGACTGCTCAAGAATACGCCACCCTGGGCGACCGACGCGGAACCGTTTTCGGGCATCCCGCGCGGCCTGTATTTGCCGGTCGATGACCCCCAAAACTTGTGGGCCGGCTACGTGCGCAAGGTTGTTCAATACTACTCNCCGTTGGGGGTTCACAACTGGATCATCTGGAACGAGCCGGAGATCGAGGCCGGCGTATACGGCCANGAGTTCAGTGGCTCCACNCGAGACTATTACCAGTTGTTGAAGGTCGCCTATCAGGTCGCCAAGCAAGAAGACCCTGAAGCCGTCATTCACCTGGCGGGCTGGTCCTATTGGCATGATCCTAACTGGTTGAGCCAATTCCTGAGCGTCGCGAACAGCGACCCCGAAGGAGCCGCCAACGGCTACTTCTTCGACGCCATCACCCTTCACATCTACTTCCGCGTGGAAACGGTTGAGGAATTGGTACAGGAAACCTGGGAAATCCAGCGGCGTTACGGAATGGCGAAGCCCATCTGGATCAATGAAACGAATGCATCACCAAACCTGGACCCGTTGTGGCCTGTCGTGCGGCCCAATTTCCAGGTGAACCTGGAGCAGCAAGCATGGTTCATCATTCAGGCGCACGCGTTAGGCTTCGGGGCGAATGCCAGCTCCATTGGGGTCTATAAACTCCTGGACATTCTCCTGTCACCCGGCGGCGAATCCTTCGGCATACTTAGACCCGACGGCACGCGCCGGCCGGCCTTCGACGCTTACAAGACCACCATCCGCTATCTGCAGGATTTTTCTTANCCTGTCGGCCGGCAGCAAGAGGAGGATTTTTATACCTTCACCTTTAGACGACCGCAAGGCTATACCCGCGTCCTCTGGGCACGGACTGCAATCGACCAGTATGTGAAGGTGCCGGCCATCACCAGCGAAGCGCGTCTGATCTCTGCTTTGGGCGACACCGAATCGACGCTAAAGGCTTACAAAGGGTTTTATCGGATCAGGCTGCGCGGCGCTCAATGCGATCCTGCATGTGACATAGGCGGCGAGCCAGTGTTCCTGGTGGAGGAAACCAGCGCGAAGATTCCCGTCGAGCGCGTCCCGCAGATATCGCCCGACGATTCAATCCTGGCGACGGCCACACCCACGCCTAATGTCACAGGTGCGGCGATCGAGTCTGTGTCCGCAGAAGAAGGAACGAATCAACCCNCCCAAACACAGACCAGCGCGCCTCCTCCACCGGTCACGCCGACGGCCGAAGCCACAGTGACCCCGACTCCCTCGCCGACCGAATCGCCGGCGCAGCCGTCGNCCACCGTTGAGGCTGCGGCTCAACCCACGAGCGAACTCGCGTCCGCCGCGCCATCTTCCGCGGATGACAGACTCCAGACCAGCCTGGATAGTTCGAACCCGCCTTCCGCAGTTGTGGCCTCTGAAGAGGATGGGGCCATCTCATCTTACCTTTTCATAGGCGCGGCCGTTGTATTGGGCGGGCTGCTGGCCATTATCCTCATTCGACAGCGACAGTCCTGACGAAATGGATCAGAAGATACTGGACGTAGCCGTCATCGGGGCCGGTCTATCCGGGTTGATGGCTGCGCGCCGCCTAACCCAGGAGGGCCTTCGCGTAGCGATATTCGAGCGCTCGCTGATAGTTGGCGGGCGGCTGGCGACCCATTCGGTCGGCGCAGGGCAGGCCGATTCCGGAGCGCAGTTCTTCACGGTGCGCTCTCCGGAGTTCGGGCGTCACGTGGAGCAGTGGCTAGACAAAGGGTTGGTCTTCGAGTGGTCGCAGGGCTGGTCGGATGGTTCCATCAGCGACACGATTTCCGACGGTCACCCGCGCTACGTGGCGCAGGGCGGGTTTGGAAGATTGGCGGAATACTTGGCGCGTGGATTGACTATCGTTCCTTCGTTCCCCGTTACCGCCCTTTCCGCGCATCATGACGGGTGGGAAATAGGCGAAGCACCTTCTCCAGCGATGAACCGGGCGCGGGTGGCATTGTTGTGCCTGCCGGTGCCGCAGGCTCTCGCGCTCCTATCCCAAAGTGGTATCTCGTTGCCTGAAGAGGATCGTCACGTTCTAAATTCAATTCGCTATGGTTCTTGTTTGTGTGGCCTGTTGGCGGTGAGCGGGGAGGGGGACCTGCCTAAACCGGGAGCGTGGCAGCGACCGGCCGCGGAAATTTCCTGGGTGGCTGATAATCATCGGAAAGGGATATCGCCGCACTCGCGCATCCTCACCGTGCACGCCGGGCCGGCGGCCAGCCAGGCTTATTGGCATATGGACGACGACCAAATACTGGCGTGGATGTGGGAGGAAGTNCGCCACTGGTTTGCCGCAGACGCTCGGGTCACGGAAACGCGACTGGTGCGGTGGACTTATGCCGTTCCGTTAAACCCCTATAAAGAGCGATATCTGCTTAGCGGAACTGAGCCCCCGCTCTTCTTCGCTGGCGATGCCTTCGCCGGGCCGCGTGTCGAAGGCGCGGCGCTCTCCGGACTGGCTGCAGCCGGGGCTATTTTGGCCAGCTTAACCTAGCGCACTAATTGTCCTCAGCCAGATGGGCAGGTGTGCTCTGAATTGTCTCTTGCCGCACTTCTAGCAGGGGCGGTGGTTCACGCCGCACAACGTCCCAAAGGGCAACCAGCGTCGCCCCGGTCTCGCGAATCTCGTACCATCTCGCGCCGCGGTAGGGTCGCATATCGGCCACCGCGCCTACTGAGTTAATCCCCAATCCCTCACACGTCATCAGCGCGCGCGGCAGATGGAACTCTTGGGTCACAAGGACCGCGTTCTTGATGTCGAAAACGTGTCCGGCGCGATAGCAGGTATCGTAGGTGCGATGTCCGGCCCGATCAGCGGTGATGTCACCGGGTTCTACCCCTTGCTGGATGGCATAGGCCATCATGGCGCCGGGTTCGTCATAATCCACTTCGCGGTTGTCTCCGCTCACCAAAATGTGATCCACCTTTCCGGCTTTGTAGAGGGCGATGGCCGTGTCCACACGGTCGCGAAGCACGGGGCTTAGCCGCCCATTGGCATAAACCGCCGCGCCGAAGACCACGGCCGTTTGCCCATTGGGCACTTCGGGGTGTGCGTAGATGTGGCGCTGGTAATACAACTTGACGGCATTGCGCCATAGAACGGGCGAAGCGATCAGGAAGATGATCGCCGCCAATGATAGGAGACAGCCTTTTCGCAAAAGTGACATTGCTCGTGATTATAGGATGACTTGAAGCGCCCCTCACCAGATGATTGGCCTCCTCTAAGGAATTTCTGACGTTCAACTAAGGATTCATCAATGTATAAAACATTGACAAAACATAGACATACTTATATAATGTGTCCATATTACAAAGGGGAAAGCNTGAATGAAAACAGCAATGGTTTGGGGCGCGGCTGGGGGCATAGGTCGGGCCATTACCGAAGAACTAGCAACGAACGACTGGTTGGTGATCGCCTTAAGTCGACACGATAACACNTTTGGCAATATGGACGTTCATCCCCTATACGTTGACGTCAGCAGTCGTTACAGCGTGCAGCAAGCGATTCAGGCGGCTGCGTTTGAAGTGGACACCATCGATCTGTTCNTNTATGCTGCCGGAGANATCGCTTCATCGCCCGTGGACGAGATGGAGCCCGAGGCATGGCAAAGGATCGTGGGAGCTAATCTGACAGGCGCGTATTTGGCGACCCATTACAGCNTGCCCCTTCTGGCGCCAGACGCGCACATCGTGTTGATCGGCGCAATCAGCGAGCGATTGCGGCTGCCCGGACTTTCGGCTTATGCGGCGGCCAAGGCCGGGCTCGAGGCTTTTGGTGACGCGTTGCGGAAGGAGCAACGCAAGCGACGCGTCACTGTCGTCCGGCCCTCGGCCGTTGATACGCCCTTATGGGATAAGGTGCCACTGCGCGTGCCCAAGGATGCCCCGCCGCCGCAGAAGATCGCCAAACGTATTATCGAGGCCTATGAGCAAGGGCACTCCGGCATGCTCGATCTGGCTTGAGAGGGAGAAATAGATGGTATTTGAGCACGCATTTACCGTAGACGCGCCGCTCGCGGCCGTGGCTGAGTTTCATAGCGACACCCGCGCCCTGAAGAAGCTGACACCATTCCCCATCATCGCCCAAATCCATGACTACGAGCCATTGGCCGACGGATCNAATGCGCGCTTCACGCTGTGGTTTGGCCCCCTTCCCGTTCGCTGGCACGCTATCCATAGTGAGGTAGGCCCAAATGGCTTTGTCGACACGCAAGTTGCTGGCCCGCTCAAATCGTGGCGTCACACGCATCGCTTTGCCGCCCTCGGTCCTGAGAAAACCNGGGTCGAGGACTCGATCACCTATGAACATNATAGTGGTGCGCGCGGTTTGTTTAGCCGATTGCTATTCGCCCGGCCCGGCCTCTGGTTCTTGTTCACGGCCCGCAAGTATTTGACCCGCCGTGGCGTGGCGCGAATGCTGGCAGAACAACGGGTAAGTCGCTCAGTGGGTTAGGGCTATGGGGCACAAGGAAACAAAGGTCGTCGTCATTGGCGCAGGCATCGGCGGGCTAACGGCCGCCGCCCTGTTGCTGAATGCCGGATATCACGTGACGGTTCTGGAGGCCCACGTCTATGCGGGTGGCAGCGCCGGCACGTTTTATCATCAGAAATTTCGCTTTGACGCGGGAGCTACACTGGCCGGGGGTTTCGCTACTGGCGGGCCACATGCACGTGTGGCCGATATCCTGGGTCTGGAGTGGCCAATTGAGCCGGTCGATCCCGCCTGGGTTGTTCACCTGCCCGGCGGTCAGACCATCACCCAATGGGCTAATCAGGAGGCATGGGAGGAAGAACGCCGGCGGGCGTTCCCCGGCACGGAAGGATTCTGGCGCGTGCAAGAGCGTTTGGCCGATGTGTCGTGGGATATCTCTTCCCGGCCGTTCCCCTGGCCGCCTCGTTCGCCCAGAGATCTGGCCCAACTGGCAGGAAGTGTGCGACCCAAGACGTTTACGGCCCTTCCTCATCTGTCCCGCACAATCAGTTCAATCGCTCCGACCGCGGATCCCATGTTCCGCGCCTTTCTCGACGGCCANCTGCTTATTTCGGCGCAGACCACGGCGGATCGCGCCAGCGCCCTCTACGGGAGCGCGGCGCTCGATTTACCGCGTCGCGGCGTGAATCACGTCCGGGGCGGCATCGGGTCCTTAGCGGGTACGCTGGTTGACTGGATTCGGGCCCATGGCGGCGAGGTTATCTTCCGGCAACGGGTGGAGCGTATCGAGGTGAGTAAGGGTCGGGCGACGAGTATTGTCACTTCCAAGGGGCTGTCGATTGACGCCGATCTGGTGATTGGCAATGTCACCCCCTGGGCCATAAAAGAATTGCTCGGCGGACATGCCACCGAGGCCCTTGAAAATGAGCTCGATCATCGCCGGCCGACATGGGGGGCATTCACCCTGTATTTAGGTCTGGATGGCTCCGCGATCCCCTCAGGGTTTCCGGNCCACCATCAAGTTATCATTGACCACACTCGGCCGCTGGGCGAGGGGAACTCCGTCTTCATCTCGCTCTCGGACGAAAACGATCCCGGGCGAGCGCCGGCCGGGATGCGCGCGGCGACGCTCTCGACGCATACGGNCGTCGGCCAGTGGTGGGCTTTGAACGGACAGGCAGACAAAGCCGCTTACCTGGAGCGACGCGCCGATTACACCGAGCGGCTACTCGCCGCCGCGGAGAGGGTCATTCCCGGCATTCGGCCGGCGATCCGTCTTGCTTTGCCNGGAACGCCTGTNACCTTTCAATTTTATACCGGTCGCCCCCTGGGTATGGTCGGAGGTTTCCCGCAAACATCCATCTTCGGCGCGCGCGGTCCCCAAACTGGAATTGACAACCTGTGGCTGGTTGGCGACTCCATATTNCCCGGACAATCNACGGCNGGTGTTACCCTGGGGGCCATGCGCGTGGCGGCCGAGGTTGCGGCCGCGGGCGTGCGTTTGACGAGCCAGGGGCGGGCAGCTACACTTCTCGGCCACAGGATACCGGCTCATGAATGACCAGGCACGAATATTTCAGATCAACGTTTCCCCGGGTGGCGTCCCAAAACAACCTCGCCGCTCGGCCGAGGTGACTTATCTGGGATTGACCGGCGATCTGCANAACGACACAGAACATCACGGCGGACCGGAGAAGGCGGTGAGCCTGTTTTCGCTGGAGCTCATTCAGACATTGCAGCAAGAAGGGCACCCAATCTTCCCCGGGTCAACGGGCGAAAACTTGACCCTCGCGGGCCTGGATTGGTCGCTCGTTGAAGCCGGCGTGCGANTGGCCTTGGGCGAAGCCGTCCTCATCGAGATAACGCGGTANGCTACCCCTTGCCAGACAATCCGCGAATCATTTGTCNGCCAGCAATTCAACCGGATTTCGTGGCGGACCAATCCCGGTTGGGCGCGGGCTTACGCGCGTGTCCTTCAGCCTGGAATGGTCACGGTTGGCGACGTCGTGCAACTTGTTGATTGACTTTTCCCTCCAGCCAACCCATGAGCACCGGATCAAGCGCGCAGCCGGCCCAATTCGGGGCAAATACGGCTGTTTTGTTTGCTGTGCTGCTCGTCGTCGATAGTCTGCACTTTGTCTTTGCGCGGGCGCTGGTGCCCCATCTGCCGCCAGAGATGTCATCCTTTCTGGTGCTGGCCGTGGCTGCCGTGCAGGTAGGCCTCTTCCAGGCCGCGCGCGGCCGCGTTCGCGTCGGCGTGTTGTGGGCCCATTGGCGGTTTTTNGCCGCGATTGGCATCCTGGTCGCCGCGTCCACCGTCATTAACTACGCGGCCGTGGCGTTCATCGATCCGGGGACGGCTTCACTTCTGGGAAAAACCTCAGTCCTATTTTCTCTCTTGTTGGGTATCTACTGGCTGCGCGAGCGGTTGCATCCGCCTGAGGTAGTCGGGGCTCTTCTCGCTCTCTCAGGCGCGTTCATCATCGGCTTCCAGCCGGGGGATTATCTTCGCCTTGGGTCGCTATTAGTGTTGATNTCTACTTTTTTGTACGCACTGCACACGGCTATCGTCAAACGGTATGGCGAGGAGATCACCTTCGGTGATTTCTTCCTGTTTCTCTTCGCTGCCGCCCGAGGACAATTGGTATGGCCGTCGCCCGTCGCCTGGGCCCTGGTGATCGTTGCCGGCACGGTTGATGTCGTCATCAGCCGCTCGCTTTTCTACCTGTCGCTGCGGCGGATGCCGATGAGCATTCACACGGTTATTCTGACCCTGAGCCCGGTCGTGACGATCCTGTGGGCGCTCGTTTTGTTTGGCGACAAGCCGACGGCGACGAGCCTCATTGGCGGCGCGCTCGTCATTCTGGGCGTCTTTGTCGTGACGAGGAGACGCCGCCGGTGAGTTCGTTGGTTCTATCCGGCGGTGTCTCACCAGAGAATCACATCGCAAGCCTGCCCAAGACGGTATCACGTTCTAAGGTAAGACGCCCCATTGATGTCGATGATCGCGCCGGTCATGAATTCCGCCCCCTCCGAGGCCAGGAATAGCACGGCGTAGGCGACCTCTTCCGGCTTGGCCACGCGATTGAATGGGCTTTGGCCGCGTATTTCCTTGCC